>JAGWTK010000325.1 GCA_028876035.1 Bacteroidota bacterium | reverse complement strand
GAACAAAGGCAGTTGTCCGAAGAGCGGATGCAGTTACAGTTGACCGCATCCAACCTGGAAAAGGAAAAGCTGGAAATGCGGTTCCATCATCTCAAAAACCAGGTGAACCCGCATTTTCTATTCAATACTTTTTCATCGCTGGATGGTTTGATCCAAACCAATCCCACGCTGGCTTCGGAGTTTGTCCGGCACCTTTCGCGCGTTTACCGGTATGTGCTGGAACATAAGGAACAGCAGGTGGTGAGCCTCGAAAGAGAAAGGGATTTTATAGAGCATTACATTTCTTTGCTGTCGATTCGATATGGCAAAGCCCTGCAGTTGGATTTGCAGCTGTCCGATGCAGCGCTGGAAAAAGGGATTGCCATGGTTACCCTGCAAATGCTGATCGATAACGCGATCAAGCATAACAGGGTGCAGGAAGGAGAGCCTTTGAGGATTTCCATCTACGACGAAGATGGTTGGCTGTGTGTGTCCAACAACAAGCAATTGCGCCGCCAGATTGAAACCAGCACCCGCCAGGGATTGCAGCAATTAAAAGAGCTTTATCAATATTTGGGCGATAAGCCGGTGCAGGTGTTAGAAACAGGTGCTAGCTTCGCGGTTAAACTTCCGTTGCTATGACAGTGCTGATAATTGAAGACGAGCCGCTGGTAGCGGTTGGCCTGTTGCGGCTGGTAAAGGAACTGGAACCTGCGGCAAACGTAGTAGGTCCATTAGTGACTGTGGCGGATTCTATTCAATGGTTGAAACAGCATCCGGCACCTGATTTAATCCTTTCCGACATTCAATTGGCTGATGGTATCAGCTTCGATATATTCAATGATGCGGTAGGCTGCCCGGTCATTTTTACGACAGCTTACAACGAATACGCGGTCCGCGCATTTCGCATCAACAGCATTGACTATTTGCTAAAACCGGTAGAGAAGACAGAACTGGGCCGTGCGCTGCAGAAATTTCACCAGCTGCAGGAGAAATATAAAAACGAAATCTACCTCCGCCAGGTGAAGGAACTCTTCCAGGATTTTTCAAAACCGCAGCCCTACAAGCAGCGATTTGCCGTGCATGCCGGCCGGTCGGTGCTGCTGATTGAACGCCCTGATGTAGTTTCCTTCATAAAAGAAGAAATCATTTACCTGTTGAATAGCGAAGGCCGCCGGTTTATTACCGATTACCGTTCACTGGATGAAATTGACGAATTGCTGGATCCAACCGCTTTCTTTCGAGCAACACGGCAGTGCATTGTTCAATTATCATTCATAGAAGGGTTCAGGGGAGATGATACGGGCAGGCTCCATCTTAAAATGAAGCGAAACCTGATGGAAGACATTGTCGTGAGCCGGGAGAAAGCCAGTGAATTCCGCAAATGGTTCGGGTAATAACTCAGAACCGGCTTTACAGTGATTTACTTCGACTTCTCATAGTAGCCCTTTATGAGCACGGTGATGAATCTCTTTAAATACACCTCGTTGAGAAACGTATTCGACCAATTGTCAAATCTTGCGCACTGTATGCCCAGGTAAAAATAGTAGAGGCAAACACCAAGTGTTGGTATGATCCTGACTTCTTCGGCTGTAATCGCTTCGATCGTTTTGTAGCCATTGTAGAAGGCTTCTATTTTTTCGTTTCTTTCGTTGTCGTCTTTTTCAGTGCTGTGCAATTGCATAATGTAATACGCGATATCAAGGCATAGCCATCCGTTTCCGCAGAAATCAAAATCAAACAGCGCTACTTCATTATCGTCGCTTATGTTCAGGTTGTCAAACCATATATCCAGGTGCACAATTCCTGTTCGCAAAAGGGCTTTATCTGCGGTCAGCAGTTTTTCTTCCAGCAGAGGCCGGGTTTCCACCAGGAACTGCCATTCACTGCTGTCAGCAGGCAAAAATTTTCCAATGTTTTCCAACGATCGGTTTAATAAAACATCCGGCGTATAGGTAGTTCGGTTTTGTACTGAGTTTTTTGTGAGCTGATGCATGCGGGCCATCATTTTACCTATATCGAAGTGCGTCGAAGTGCTGTAATTCAGGATCTTTTTTCCCTTAGCGCAAGTGAATAAAACGGCAAACCGCTGGCCTTCGGGAGCGTCAATAACCTGGATCAGGGTGCCCGTGCTGTCAGCAATGGCATAGGACACAGCAATGCCGTGCTCTTTAAGATATTGCAGGAGTTTAAGTTCCTCAAAGATTTCTTCCTCGCTTCTCCATCCGTAACTATATACCCTGAAGATAAAACTGGCCTGTGGACTGTTGATGCGATAGGTATGATTAATGCCGGTTTTGAGGAGCTGACAGGATGTGTCTGCAGGTAAAGTATACTTTTCGCGTACAAACAATGCGATGCTGACTGGCGAAAGAATGGAACTTATTACCGGGAATACTGGTTTTTCTGCCTGAAGCGACATATCAACGACTTTATTATCAAATTATCTCTCCTACATGTTTATGGATATTCGCTGCGATTTTATCCAGGGGCAGATCGTTTTCATCGCCCCCAAATGGGTCTTCTATTTCTTCAGCAATGATCTCCAGGCTTGCCAACACGTAGAATACAAAAATGACGACTGGCACAATATAATATCCAAGTGAAAAAACATAGCCAAAAGGAAGCGTCATGACGTAAAAGAAAATGAATTTCTTTATAAACGCACTGTAAGAATAAGGAATGGGTGTGTTTTTGATTCTTTCACAGGCACCACAGATATCGGTGAATGAACTCAACTCCCCGTTCAACACGATTAATTGTTCCCCGCTAATGACGCCATCTTTATGTAGTTGATGGATCCGGGCGAACATCAGGCCTGCAAGTTGGTTCGGTACATGCTTTTCTTCGGTAATCTGCTGCTCGAGCTGGGGATCATTTTCGAAAAGCGCTACACGGGTGGTCTCATGTCCCAGGTGCTTTTTCAGCGCATAGGCGTAAGCAGGAATTGTTTTCTTAAAAAAAATCCGGTTTGCCTTGTCACCGGAGGGGAGCAACGCATGGAGTTTTATTGCCAGGTTGCGGCTGTTGTTTACCAGTGAACCCCACAATTTCCGGCCCTCCCACCAACGATCGTAGGCCGTATTCGTCCGGAATACCAGCAACATGGAAATCACAAAGCCGAGCAATCCATGTACGATGGGAATGCTTTTAACATGGCTGCTTTCGGGCAGGTGCAACCAGGTAATTTCAACAAATGCAACCAGCGCAGCGTACAATCCCACACCAATTATCAGCGGCAACAATTGCCGGATAGTATCTGATTTATGCAGCTTGAATAAGAAGATAAACCAATCTTTAGGGTGATAGCTTAACATTTGACTTGTTTATTGTGCTGCTGTATTTTCTTCCTCGTGTTTTGCGCGGTCGATGGCATTGAGTAAACCATCTGCAAACAGATCGTCGGCCAGCTGCCAAAACATAATGCCGTTCAGGTGGTTTTTAAGTACATAACGTGTCTTCAATTGAACCGAGGTGCTGTCGTCGTAAGTAGCCAGCAGACGTCGTTGCGGATTGAATGCATACGGCGCCTGTGCAATGGGATCCCAGTAACGTGTAAAACCATTTGCATTGCTCAATGTGTCGGCGATTCGGCTATACGAAAATCCATGTTCAAATTTTCCCGGGAGGTAGAGACCGTTGTTGATGGTGTCGTTCACGGAGAACAGTCTTCCGTAAAATGCAGCACCAATCACGATTTTGTTCGCCGGAACGCCGGCTGCCAGCATCATTTGTACACCGTGGTCGGTCGATTCTTTTTGTTTTTCAGTGGAGTAGAGTGGGGTGTGGTGTCCGCTTATCGTACTAAAACCGCTCACGAGATCGTAGCTCATCAGGTTTACGCGGTCTACTTTTTTCATTACTTTTTTCCATTCGATCGATGAGTCGATAAAATGGGTAAATCCGCCGGCAGCAAAACTGATTTCATTTTCTCTGCCCAGTTTCTTGCGCAGTTTTTTCACCAGCGAAGTGAATGCCGGCTTGTCGCCGGCGCTGAATGCATGACCCGGATATCCTTCAATGACTGGGTATTCCCAATCGAGATCGATACCATTGGTACCAAAATAGTCATTGAGTTCCTTCACTGATTCGGCAAATTCTCTCCGTCCTTTCCGGGTATTGAAAACCGGGGAGCAGGTTTGACAACCGCCCCAGCCACCCAGCGAAAGAATGATCTTTAACTGCGGATTGCGGCTCTTCAATGCAACCATCCGTTGGATCGTAGTGCTGTCTCTTGCGTTCCCGACGGAAATCCGGTTGCCTTTGAGGTGACAGAAGCAAAATATCAGGTGTGTGAGTTTCTCCACTTCAAAACTGTCGATCATGCTGGTCCGTCCCGCATAATAGGCGATAACGGCGATAGGTTGTTTGGCTTGCTGTGCGTAGGCGAACGGGAACATGCTCAACAAAAGCAAAAGCGATAGAATGAATTTGCGCATAGCTTGGGTTGTTAGCCCCCTAAATTAAGAACGCTCTGGCGAAACCCATTTCTTTTTTGCAGGAATTTTGGCGTCAACGATGGATGCCCTTCGGCGTTTATAAGGTTCGCCAACCCCTTGTTTTGATGGGCACGTAACAGTCATAGTTGCGTTGCCTGAAGATTTTTCCGTCGCGGAACTCAAATATGCTGCAGATATGGGCTTTGAGCATTTGTCCCTGGTTGAGTCGTCCCACCCTTGTTTTCAATTCGCCCGTCCAGGTGAATTCTACAATGACGGTATCGCCTGCTTCATAAAATTTTGTTGGTTCGAATCGCTGGTAAGCCAACATTTTTTTACCAGCCTCGGCTCCTTCAATGATGTTTTTGAAACGGCGTTGCCGCAGCATCGGCATCATAACATTTGGGAATTCGGTTTGCTCAATCTCCGGGTGTAAAATGCTCTTGAATTCATTTTCGCTGGTGGTGAACCATTGAAGTAGCTGGAAAAAGCGTTTGATAAGGTCGATTTGGCTGGACATGGCAATCGCTTTGATGAACAATCCCTACAAATTACCAGCTTTTGCCATCAAATGCAAGTGCGGGTCTTATAGCTTAT
>JAGWTK010000324.1 GCA_028876035.1 Bacteroidota bacterium | reverse complement strand
CCGTGAATACCTGGTTAGAGCGGATGCCTTTTTGGGCGGAAACCAGCCACTGGCAAGGTTTTGGGGGAGATGCTGCAAACGCAGTGGCAGATGCGCCTGTCCATCCGTTCTGGCAGGTCTATCGCGCTTGTTACCGCGATAGTTTATCGGGGAAAGAGCAGGCCAACCTGGCGATTTTCGACGGATTGCTGGAAGGCAAACCATTGGGACGATTGTCATCGAAGGCAGCATTATCGGCGCTTTTTATCATGCTCTATCCCGGTTACCCGGTATTGCAACTACCTTACCGGTTGCTGCAAGCATTGCTGGAGATCGACGAGCAACTAAATACCTGGCGCTACCGTCATATGAGCATGGTGCAACGCATCATTGGACTAAGAACGGGTACTGGCGGCAGCACGGGGAAAGATTATTTGAGGAGCGCGTTGGCCAGTCATGCCATCTTTCGCGATGTGGCGGCGCTCACCAGTTTTTTGATCGAGCGAAGGAGATTACCGTCGCTTACGCGCAGTATGGAAAGCCGGCTTGGTTTTACCGGGCACCACGGTTAAAAAATACAGGCGGGGTTTCTCACAATATTGGCGTTTTGGGCGGCGTTTAGGGCAAGGGTGCCGGAAGAAAAAAACCTTGATTGGCAAGCACTTGGCTTTGTTTATTCGAATTATTTCCTTCAATTTTGCACCCATTACAGCCTTTTAAAATCTGATACTGAAAACATGGGACTCTTTAATTTCTTCACACAGGAAATCGCCATCGACCTGGGTACGGCCAATACCCTTATCATATACAATGATGAAGTAGTAGTGAATGAGCCTTCAATTGTTGCACTCAACCGGAACAATCCGAAAGATGTGTTAGCAGTAGGAAAGAAGGCATTGATGATGCACGAGAAAACACACGAGAGCATTCGCACGGTGCGTCCGTTGAAAGATGGTGTAATCGCCGACTTCAACGCAGCAGAGCTGATGATCCGTGAGATGATCAAAATGATCCATCCGAAGAAACCTTTGTTTCCCCCGAGCTGGCGGATGATGATTTGTATTCCTTCCTCTATTACCGAAGTAGAAAAACGTGCAGTGCGCGACAGTGCTGAACAAGCCGGCGCGAAAGAAGTATATCTGCTGCACGAACCCATGGCGGCTGCACTGGGTATAGGCATTGACGTAGAAGAACCCGTAGGAAATATGATCATCGATATCGGTGGTGGTACTACGGGTATTACGGTGATTGCGCTGGCGGGTATTGTGTGCGATCAGTCGATCCGTATTGCGGGTGATGAATTCACGGCTGATATCATGGAAGCACTGCGACGTTATCACAGTTTGCTGATTGGTGAACGTACGGCAGAACAGATTAAGATCAATATCGGTGCTGCGTTGAAAGATCTCGAAAATCCCCCTGAAGATATCCCGGTAAATGGTCGTGACCTTGTAACCGGTATTCCCAAACAAATCATGGTAAGCTTCCAGGAAATTGCAGAAGCGCTCGACAAGAGCATCTTCAAAATTGAAGAAGCGATCCTGAAAGCACTCGAAACAACACCGCCCGAACTCGCGGGTGATATTTACCGCCGTGGTTTATACCTCACGGGTGGTGGTGCTTTGTTGCGCGGGCTCGACAAACGTTTGAGCCAGAAAATTAAATTGCCGGTACATATTGCCGATGATCCGCTGAAAAGTGTGGTGCGTGGTACCGGGCTTGCACTGAAGCATTACGATCGCTATCCGTTTGTGATGCGCTGATAATGTTCCGGGCTTACTAAATTTCAAACATTCGCCTGTGCGCAATATTTTTCTCTTCATCAGAAAGTTTTCGAACTTTTTACTCTTCCTGGTGCTGCAGATAATAGCCCTTTACTTTCTCTTTACCTATAATAAATTTCACCAGGCCATCTTCATGAATACGGCGGGTGAACTGACTGGTCGCGTGAGCGAACGCTACAACAACGTAGAATACTATTTCCGGCTCAAACAAACCAACGAAGCACTCAGCAAACAAAACGAGCACCTGCTCAACCTGTTGCGGCAGGATTATGAAGGAGCGGATACAGCTGCCCGTTATATCACTGATTCACTTAAGGTAGATTCACTGGTGAAAGTGCAGCGCTTCCGGTATTACGATGCGAAAGTGGTAAGCAGTTTTGTCTCGATGCAGAACAATTACATTACGATTCACCGGGGTGCCAACCAGGGATTGCCGCGCAACAAAGAATGGGGTGTGGTGAGTCCGGAAGGCATTGCGGGCCGGGTAGTATCGGTGGGTGATAATTTCTCTATCGTGATGAGTGTACTCAACCGCCAGTTCAAAGTGAACTCGATGCTGAAGAAGGGTGGCGAAACCGGTCCGGTTTCCTGGGATGGAGACAACCCGCAGTATTTGCGCCTCGCGAATATTCCCAAGAGCGCCAAAGTAGCGAAGGGAGATACCGTACTCACGAGCAATGTATCCGATATCTATCCGCCGGGCATTATGGTGGGCACGATTGCCGAGATCGTCGACGACAAGAGCAGTAATTTTTATATACTGAAGTTAAAAACCGCTACTAATTTTTCCGCGCTGCAATACGTGTATGTGCTGGAGGACCTGCAGCGGGAAGAAAGGGAAAAGCTGGAGGACCCGTATAAAAAAGGAAAATGAGTACACTGGTAAAAAATACGCTCCGGTTTATACTGTTCATTTTGGTGCAGGTATTCGTGCTGCAGCAGGTGCCGCCGCTGCACCGGTTCATTACTCCCTATGTTTATTTCCTTTTTGTGATCTGGCTTCCGTTCAATACCCCCAGGGGCTGGCTGATGATCATCTCCTTTGTATTTGGCTTGCTGCTCGACTATTTCCTCAAAACACCCGGACTGCACGCTGCGGCCTGTGTACTGGTGGCCTATGTGCGGCCCTTTGTCATCGGTTTACTGATCCGCCAGGAAGGTGATGATCAGAATTACGCATCTCCTTCCATCGTGAGCATGGGCTGGGCGCCTTATTTTACGCTGGTGCTGATCCTCACGCTGCTGCACAACAGTTACCTGGTATTCCTCGAGTGGATGCAGTTTGGCACCTTCTGGTTCTTCCTCGGAAAGGTACTGGCCACCACTGGCGTGAGCCTTTTGCTTATTCTTATCACTGAATTACTATTCTTCCGCAAAGAGAAGTTTCGTACGAATACGGTATAGAATTCTTTTCTTACGTTTTCCGACTTTTTCGTTGCTATGTTAACGTGACGCTTGCAGTCTACTTAGGCCGCTCGTACTGCCAGGAGGATTTTTTTAATAGATCGCCTCATAGCCGGCGGGCTTCGTACCCCGAACGCCGCTACTTTTTCCTTTGCCTATTAAAGCCGAACAGTACCAGTGGTTTCGACCGACGGTCAATTCAACAGTACAACAAAGCTCACGGAAAAAGAAGGCGGCTTATCGGGGTACTGGTGTCAAGTTTTTAAAAGCGGTTCCCAAACTTGGTTGGATCGCTACAACATACACTTGACGCAGAGAATAGGATAGCCAAATAGCAAAATGTGACTGATTCGCGGCCTCAGGAAAAAGGCGTTAAGAAATTTGTGGCCTGGAGCGTTAAGCGCCGAAGATGTTGAACTGCGATTGGATGCCATTCACGAGTCCCGGCCGATAGTGGTTCAAATGCTGAGGGTTAGCTTTCTTCGGCGTAGCGGAAGGGCACAAATTTTAGCCTTTTTGCTGCAGCCTTGAATTTTTTGGTACTTTTTGTTTCAAGACAAAAAGTACGATCAACAGGGTGCGAACGGCTATGAGGCAGTCTATTGTAAAAATGCCGGTGAGAAGACTAATGAATTTGCTAAATAAAAATAAAATCACAGCGTACCGCAATAAATATATTGTTTCTTCATTCGTACTTTGCACCCGTAATTCCTTGACGCCACTGTATGTCTGTTTTCAACCAGTCCCGTAGTACCATTATCCGCTTAATTTTCCTGGGCGTCTTTCTCGTCATCCTTGGTCAGTTAGTCAACCTCCAATTGATCTCCGGCAAGTACAAGGAGATGGCGATGAACAATGCGCTGTTTGCAAAAGTGATCTATCCCGACCGTGGTATCATTTACGATCGCAAAGGAAAAGCGATCCTCAACAATACGATTATGTACGACCTGGTGGTAACGCCCAACCAGGTGAAGAATGTAGATACGACGGCGCTTTGCAATTTATTGGCCATTGATACGGCAGAGTTTCACAAGCGCATGGTGGATGCGATTTTCAAGAATGGCCGGTTCAGGCCTTCGGTCTTTGAAGATTTATTGCCGCCGGCTTTGTATGCCCGGCTGGATGAGAATATCTGGAAGTTCCCGGGGTTCGACCTGGTAGAGCGACCCGTAAGGCAATACCCCTTCAATGCGGCGGCACATATCATGGGCTATGTGGGAGAGGCGGATTCCGCTGCCATCAAACGCTCGAATAATTTTTACCGGCTGGGCGATTACGTGGGTAAGAACGGATTGGAACAATATTATGAGAGTGTGCTGATGGGGCAACGAGGCGTGAAGTATATTATCAAAGACAATAAGAACCGTTTGCAGGGAAGTTATGAGAATGGCAAGAATGATACGATGGCCATTGCAGGTCGCGGTTTGAGAACTTATATCGATATCGAAGTACAGCAGCTGGCTGAAAAGCTGATGACGAATAAAGTAGGCGCGGTGGTGGCCCTCGAACCCAAGACCGGTGGAATTGTGGCGATGGTATCCGGACCGAACTTCGATCCCAACCTGCTCACGGGTCCGGAGAAGCAGGAGAATTTTAATAAGCTATTCAAAGACGTAAGGGCGCCTTTTCTGAATCGTGCGATCCAGGGTATCTATCCGCCCGGATCTACTTACAAGCCACTGGGTGCATTGATTGCATTGGATGAAGGCGTGATTACGCCCAATTATGGGATAGGTTGCGGCGGTGCGTATTTTGGTTGTAACCGACCAGTGAAATGTACCGAGAAGTTTGCCGGACATGCTGCCAACTTAAAGCTGGGTATCTCCTGGTCCTGCAACTCCTTTTTCAGCAGTGTGTTCAGGATGACGGTCGACAATCCGCA
>JAGWTK010000323.1 GCA_028876035.1 Bacteroidota bacterium | reverse complement strand
ATGGTACCAACAGCTCCTCCCGTGTGCACTACGTGTACAACTACCGGAATAGTATACAATGCAGCTGCAGTTTTTAACTGCGGATCATTCTGGTGTTGTTCAATGTATTTTTGGATAGACGCATCCGTTGATTCAATCGCCTTTCGGTAGGCGGGATTGGTACGCATTTGTTCCTGGTGTATTTTGTCGAAGCCACATATTGGCTGCGCACTGAGGCAGAAGGGCAAAAAAATGCCGGCCAGCAAAAGGAGTCGGATTGGTAGGTTCATAGCTATTGGTAATAACAGGCCTCTAACGCTTAAACCATCCTATTTATTTAAAATATATAAAAAAAGCCCCGGACAAACCGGGGCTGCAATCCATTGATAACTATGTAATAAAAATCAATTCCTACCATTTATCCACTTCCTCAGTCGCACTGGCATTCGGAATGACCGAACTACCAGCATCAGCAACAGGCGCCTGCGCAACTACAACCGGTGCAGCAGCTGGAGCCTCGGTTGATCCTTCTTCGCCTTCCATTTCACCCACCTGGTCGTGGTTGAAAGCATCGAAGTCAAAGTCTGGCATCAGATCGGTTTTCACGTAATCAACCGCTTCTGTTAAACCTTTTATGAATTTATTGAAGTCTTCTTTATACAAAAATATTTTGTGGCGATCATACCCTTCTCCTTCAAATTTCTTGCGGCTTTCTGTAATGGTGAGGTAGTAGTCGTTACTGCGGGTTGCCCTTACATCAAAAAAATAAGTCCTCCGCTTTCCAGCTCTTATACGTTTGCTGTAAACGCTCTCCATCCGTTTGTCATTGTTGTTGTCGTAAGCCACGTTGATAATAATTTTCAGTTAGTCAATTGGTTGTTCAGGTATATCCTTACAAATATAATATTGTTTTTGAACTGGCAAAATTTGAAAACCCTTTACTGGCCTGCATCTGAGCAAGATCAGGAAAGTGAAATCTTGTATAATAAAATTGATGCATACATCAACATCCTGGACCTGAGTGCCTGATCTGCAATGAAGTATGAAGAGATTATGTGTCACAAAGACACAGGGTCGCCCGCTTTTTCTATTTTTTGTTGTTCCTCGTAGAGCTCGCGGTAGTAGCCATTGAGCGCAAGCAAGTCCTGGTGCCGCCCCTGTTCAGCGATCCGGCCTTCATTCAGAACGATGATTTTGTCGAAGTCGAAAAGGGAAAATATCCGGTGGGTAATAATGATGGCTGTTTTATCGGTGAGGTACCTGTACAAATTGCCAATGATTTCTTTTTCGGTACGTGCATCCACGGCACTCAGGCAGTCGTCGAAAATAACCATGCGGGGATCTTTTATTAAAGCACGTGCAATAGAAATTCGCTGCTTTTGTCCGCCACTCAGCGTCACGCCACGTTCGCCAATGACGGTATCATATTGTTTCGCAAATCCTTCGATTTCTTTATCTACACTGGCATCCTTCGCGGCCTGGCGTATCCGCTCCATGGCTGCCGTTTCCAGCCCGAAAGCAATATTTCCCGTGACCGTATCACTGAATAAAAACACGTCCTGCGGTACATAGCTTAGCTGGCTTCTCAATGAGTGCAAACGAATTTCGCGGATATCGGTACCGTCATACAAAATCCTTCCTTTATCGGGCTCATACATCCTGAGCAGTAACTGGGCAATCGTGGACTTCCCGCTTCCCGTGGCACCGATAATGGCAATCTTCTGGCCTTTGCCAATGGTGAAACTCATATCCCGCACGGCCTGTATACCGGTGTCGGGGTAAGTGAAACTAACATTTTCGAATACCACATTTCCCTGCAATACAGGTTCCCTGGCATCCGCCTTATCTGCAATCGCGGGTCTTGTGTCGAGGAATTCGTTGAGGCGTTTTTGTGAAGCCGCTGCCCGCTGTATCATACTGGCCGTCCAGCCAATCGCACTAACAGGGAAGGTGAGCATGTTCACGTACATGACAAATTCTGCAATCGTCCCGGTGCCCACATCGGCATGCCCGTTCATTGCGTACAGGCCGCCGATCATTATCGTAAGCAATGTGCTCAAACCAATCAACAAAGCCATCGCCGGAAAATAGATCGACTCTACTTTTGAAAGGCCAATGGCATTCGTTTTATAGGCCTCACTGTTGGCGTTGAAAAAACGCATCATCGTTTTTTCCTGTACAAACGATTTAATTACCCGGATACCGGAATAAGATTCCTGGGCCGTAGTAGTTAAATCGGAAAGCAAAGCCTGTATGCGTTCACTCTTTTTATGAATGATGGTGTTGACATAATATATAGTAATCGCAAGAATGGGAAGTGGTGAAAGAACATAGAGGGTTAATTCCGCATTTTGCCGGATCATGAAGTACAAACTAAAACCAATCGTTACAGCCAGGTTGATAAAGTACATGGTAGCGGGTCCCGTATACATCCTCACCCGGCTAACATCTTCCGTAATGCGGTTCATCAAATCGCCCGTGCTGTTGCGTTTGTAGAAAGCCGCATCCAGTTGCTGGTAGTGTTGATACACTTCGTTCTTCTGGTCAAATTCAATCAGCCGGCTCATCACAATAATTGTTTGCCGCATCAGGAACATAAAAAAACCACTCAGCAGTGCCAGCACCAGTAATGTCACCCCACAGGCGATGATAACTCCGCCGAAACTGCCGATATGATCGTCCATCCAGGCAATAAAATGCTTTACCAGTATATCGTAACTGGCAGCTTTATGCGTGCGCGCTCCATGTTGAACGGTTTGGCTGATGGACTGCTCTACCTTATCGACTACATAACCCGATAGCTGCGGGCTAAGAATTTTAAAATAGTTGGAAAGGGTTATAAAAACAATACCCAGCAGCAATCGCCAGCGGTAACGGAGAAAATACTTATTGACTGCTTTCAGGTGATTCATGAACGTGCAAAGATAGCAAGCGGTTGCTATTTGGCAGGATGGAGATTTCCCGTGCCCAGGCTGCAAGCCTTGTTCTATTTCTTTTCAAGATTAAATAAGCTGTCCACAAATTCATGTTTATCGAACACCAGGAGGTCTTCCATCTTTTCTCCCACCCCAATGAATTTTACGGGAATCTTAAACTGGTTAGCGATGGCCAGCACTACGCCGCCTTTTGCCGTGCCGTCGAGCTTGGTGATGGCAAGGGCAGATACGTCGGTGGCGGCCGTGAAATGTTTGGCCTGTTCCAGTGCATTTTGTCCGGTAGAACCGTCCAGCACCAGCAATACTTCGTGCGGCGCATTGGGTATTACTTTCTGAATAACCCGTTTAATCTTACCCAGTTCGTCCATGAGATGGGCTTTGTTGTGCAGGCGGCCCGCTGTATCGATGATAATGACATCGCTGCCCTTTGACACACCGCTTTGCACCGTATCGAAGGCCACCGCAGCCGGGTCACTGCCCATGTCCTGTTTTACAATGGGCACTCCGGCCCGCTCGCTCCAGATGGTAAGCTGGTCCACCGCAGCAGCCCGGAAAGTGTCGGCAGCACCCAACAATACGTTTTTGCCCTGTTGTTTGAAATTATGGGCCAGTTTGCCGATGGTGGTGGTCTTACCTACCCCGTTTACCCCCACAACCAGTATTACAAACGGCTTTGCCGGGAGTGCCGAACCGAAACTATATTGGTTTTCACCCGGCGCATCTACCAGCAGCGCTTCAATTTCCTGCTGCAGCAGCTGGTTAAGCTCTGTCGCGTTGAGGTATTTGTCGCGCGCTACCCTTTTCTCGATTCTTTCGATGATTTGCACGGTTGTGTCGATTCCTACGTCTGCACTCACCAGTGCGTCTTCCAGGCTATCCAGCACCTCTTCGTCCACCACACTCTTTCCGGCAATCGCCTTGGTGAGTTTTGACAAAAAACCCTCTTTGGTTTTTTGCAGGCCCTGGTCCAGCGATTCCTTTTCTTTCTTCCCAAACAATTTGTCGAATAATCCCATGTCGGTTCCTTTTAGTTGTTGCGCCGCGGCGCTGTGTTCTGCAAAATTAGCCAATCACTGGCAGGGCTGAACGCAAAAAAGCTGTTCCGGCATTACCGAAACAGCTTTTTCTTTATTACTACTACCATTACTTGGCAGCCAGGTATTCTTTCACTTTGTCTTTGTGAATAATGGCCTCTTTAAAAGTATAGGCACCTGTTTTAGGACTGCGAACAGCCTTAATTACTTTGGTCCAGTTCTTTGCTTCAGCAGAAGCCTTAAGGTCTTTTACTTTCGCGTTTTTGGATGCTGCTTTTGCCATGACTCAATATATTAACGGTTATCGTTGGTTAGATTACTTGATTTCCTTGTGCACGGTCACCTTTTTCAGGAGCGGGTTGTACTTCTTCAGTTCAATGCGCTCGGGGGTGTTCTTTTTGTTTTTTACCGTGATATAACGGCTGGTACCAGGCAGACCGCTGTTTTTGTGTTCTGTACATTCAAGGATAACCTGTACCCTGTTTCCTTTCTTTGCCATTATCTGGAAATTTAATTGTTGTTACTTATTTAGATATGGGTTCCGTTGGCCCGCAACTCTTTCACTACATTGTACAGGCCTCTTTTATTGATGGTACGGATACCTTCCGTAGTCAACTTCAGGGTGATCCATTTGTCTTCTTCTGCCAGGAAGAAACGTTTGGTCTGCAGGTTGGGCAAAAAACGACGCTTTGTCTTGATATTTGAGTGCGAAACTTTGTTTCCTGTTACCGGAACCTTTCCGGTTACCTGACATACTCTGGCCATGGTGTACAAAAATTTTGGACGGCAAAGGTAGGGAAACCCGATTAATATCACAAAGAAAAACAAGGAATTTGGCGACAAAAAATCCCCGGCTGCGGTTTCAAACACTCCTTTCCCCCCACAGCTTAACTCCTTCGTCATAAGCGATTGGTTTGCAAACTACAGCATTATCAATTCACAATTATTTAATTTCATGCAGGTAACAGTGCCACTACCTTGCGGAAATGACTACCGGCATGAGACATTTAAAAAAGACCAGGAAGCCAATGACAGAGAAAAGGAAAACCATTGCCAGGGATATCAGTTGGCTGGCTTTCAATGCGCGGGTGCTGCAGGAAGCCGGGGATAGTACCGT
>JAGWTK010000322.1 GCA_028876035.1 Bacteroidota bacterium | reverse complement strand
CATTTACGTCCCGGGCGATTTTACAGGCGTTATAACAGATAGCGTCGCTCAGAAATGAAGGAGAGTGTTGCTGTGGTTTCAGGTCATCTTCGCGGTTGTAACGATATTCTGTGTTCTCCACTTCCATAATAATCTTACGCATGGTTTCCACCACCAGTGCAGGGTGGTTGCCGGCGGCAGTCTCCCCGCTGAGCATTACGGCATCGGCTCCTTCCAATACAGCATTGGCTACGTCGGTAATTTCACTGCGATTCGGTTTGGTGCGTTCGATCATGCTTTCCATCATCTGGGTTGCCACGATAACGGGTTTACCGCGGTGCAGGCATTTGCGCACCAGCTGGCGTTGGATCAACGGGATTTGTTCTACCGGCAGTTCAACGCCGAGGTCACCGCGTGCCACCATGATGGCATCACTTTCCAGGATAATATCGCGGATATTCACCAGGGCTTCGGGTTTCTCGATTTTGGCAATGATCTTGGTCTTGCTTTTCTTTTCATGCAGTTTGCTGCGGAGAATAACCAGGTCTTTCACGCTGCGCACAAAAGAGAGCGCCACCCAATCGAGCTTCTGTTCAATGATAAATTCCAGGTCGGCCAGGTCTTTATCCGTCAAAGCAGGTAGGGAAATTTTTGTATCCGGAAGATTGATGCCTTTTTTGGAGGACAGCACGCCACCCAGGGTCACTTCCACTTTCACATCATTGTTCTTCGTGATGTCAACTACTTTTACCTCGAGTTTGCCATCGTCGATCAAAATGGTATTACCCACTTTTACATCTTCATGCAGGTTGGGGTAGGAGACATATATTTTTTCTTTCGTACCCACCAGTTTTTCGTTGGTGAATGTGAGGATATCACCGGGCACCACGGGCAAGGCATTGTTCTCAATTTCGCCTACACGCAATTTTGGTCCCTGCAAATCACCCAGGATGGCAATATTGTAGGGCTCGGTTTTATTGATGTTGCGGATGTGTTCAATGATCTTGAGTTTGTCTTCGTGAGAACCATGTGAGAAGTTCAGCCGAAAAACATTTACACCTGCTCTTACAAGGTCCAGCAGCTTTTCATAAGTGTCACAGGCCGGTCCAACCGTTGCTACGATTTTGGTCCGGTGAAACGCATGGTCAATACCCGCCTGCTTGTCCATCGATCGGTGCAGGTATTTGGTAACATTCTTTGACATTGGTATAAGATGGATTAGTGATACTGTGTTGTTACACAGGGTTAAAAAAACGGCTGAAAGGTAAAGAGAATACAATAAAAATAGCCAGCAATATTTAGCTGGCCAGTATTTTGATAATCCGCATCCATTGTTCCCCGATTTTTTGTTTTGCTTTCACTGCTTTTTCGAGCGGCGTATAAAGGATTTTATTATTCTGGATACCCACCATCACATTGTAACGCCCTTCCAGCAAACTTTCAACAGCGTGGTAACCCATGCGGCTGGCGATAAGGCGGTCCAAACAGGTGGGAGAACCACCGCGTTGGATATGGCCGAGGATACAAACCCTTACATCTGCGTTTGGAAGGCGGGATTTTACTACTTTGCTCACTTCCTCTGCGCCGCCGAATCCATCTCCTTCTGCCACCACGATCATGTTCACGAGCTTCCTGCGCTTTTCTTTTTCCAGGAGAGATGCAACAACGCCTTCAATATCAGTTTTGCGTTCGGGAATCAAAATATGTTCGGCACCGGTAGCAATGCCGCTGTGCAATGCAATATATCCGGCGTCCCTGCCCATTACTTCAATTACAAAGAGCCGGTCATGTGCATCGGCCGTATCACGGATCTTATCAATCGCCTCCACCGCCGTATTAACTGCCGTATCAAAACCAATGGTAAAATCGGTACCCGCGATGTCTTTGTCAATGGTGCCTGGCAAACCGATACAGGGAATATCGAAATCCTGGCTGAATTTAAGCGCACCTTTAAAAGACCCGTCGCCGCCAATAATCACCAGCCCGTTTATACCTCTTTTCTTCAAATTGGCGTAGGCTTTCTCACGGCCTTCCTTTTCGTAAAATTCTTTGCAACGGGCCGTCTTCAAAATCGTTCCGCCCCGTTGAATAATATTGGCCACTGAACGCGACTCCATCTTTTGAATATCATCGTCGATCATGCCAGCATAGCCCCTGGTGATACCATACATCTCTATACCGTGATACAATCCGGTTCTTACGACAGCCCTAATCGCGGCGTTCATCCCCGGAGAATCACCTCCTGAAGTCAACACACCGATGCTGCTGATTTTTTTTGGTTCGCTCATTAATGTAAGACAGTCGGGTTATTATTTGAAGAAAATCCAAAGAAAAGGACATTTCATTCGATTTTCTTCATCGTTTCTGATTGCTAAGTCTCAAAAGTAAGGATTTGATCGCATTTGGCAAGTATTGGATCAACCATAATTATTTTATCAAAATGCTGTGGCGAAACAACTACTGATGGAAAGGATTTGATTTCTCCGGCAAGCAAGGTCGTTTTATTTTGCAGGTATATATGCGTGATACAACCACCGTTTTGTTAACGGGCGCCAATGGTTTCCTTGGTCAGCAACTCACAAGAGATTTATTGGATGCAGGCTTTCGGGTATTGGGAACGGGAAAAGGTCCGCAACGCATTGATTTGCCCGAAACGGAACAAGCATTTGCATACGCAGATGCGGATATTACAGACGATGCACGCATGCATTCGATTGTAGATGCTTACCGACCTTCGATCGTTGTGCATGCAGCAGCGATGACGCAGGCCGATGAATGCCAGCAAAACACAGAAGCCTGTGAATCGGTAAATGTGCGTGCTACTGCGCAGTTGTTGCTAAGTGCAGAAGCCTGCGCTGCTTACTTTCTTTATGTTTCTACTGATTTTGTGTTTGACGGCGTGCAGGGAAATTATACAGAAGAAGATGATGCCAACCCTGTAAACTATTATGGCTTTACCAAAATGCAGGCAGAAGCCATTGTACAAACGAGTGAGATCCCATTTGGCATCGCAAGGACTTGTTTGGTCTATGGCAATCATCCCGGCGGTACAAGAAATAATGTGGTCACCTGGGTTAAACAAAGCCTCCACCAACAAAAGCCAATCAAAGTAGTAACTGATCAGTGGCGTACGCCTACCTGGGTGAATGATCTTTCCGCAGGCATTGTTCAGATGATCCGGCAACGTGCCGGCGGGATATTTCATTTATCAGGCGAAGAAAAAATGAGTCCTTACGAAATGGCAGTGGCGGTGGCCAAACAGTACGGCTTCAATTCATCTTTAATTGAACCGGTAAATGCAGCAACATTTACACAGCCTGCAAAGCGTCCGCCTGTCACCGGTTTTGATATCAGCAAAGCAAAATCGATCCTTGGCTACCGTCCACATCGTTTTGAAGAGGCACTAAGCCAAATGCAGCGCGAACGCCCCTAGGCCATTCTTTTTCTTAACTTCAGCAAAAACAAGTATGCGCGCACATTGGTGTTTGACGTTTGCAGTCATATTGGCCGGGTTGCTTGCCCGGGGACAGGACAGTATTCCTTTATGGAAAAATGGTCCACCCGGCTTCGGGCAGTTCCATTCCATTCCTGAGGAGGCAAAAGATTGGTGGGTGAAGCATATTCACAACCCTTCGCTGAAAGTGTTTCGCGCACCGGCAGCCATCGCAACTGGTACAGCGGTGGTGGTTTGTCCCGGTGGCGGCTTTCGCACCCTTGTGTACAATAGCGAAGGGCGTGATGCAGCTGAATACCTGAATAAATTGGGCATCACGGTATTTGTGCTCAAGTATCGTTTGTTCCGCGATGACTCGATGTACACCGATGAGCAACCGAAGCAAGATGTGTTCCGGGCCATCCGGCTGGTTCGGAATATGGCACCACAATACGGAGTCGATACAAACCGGATTGGCATCATGGGATTTTCCGCAGGGGGAGAGGTAGCGGGATGGCTGGCTTATCATTGGAACGAAGACCACGGCATTGCAAAGGACGCAATCGACAAACTTTCTGCTAAACCAGCCTTCCAGGTATTGATCTATCCCGGGCCACTGGCGGTTCCGGCTGATATTGATAAAACGGCCCCGCCCAGCTTTTTGTTGGCCGCCAACGACGACGAATGCTGCAGCGAGCCGGTGGTTCGACTATTGCAGTTGCACCGAAAGGCAGGAGTGCCGGTAGAAGTCCATTTATATGAGCACGCCGGGCATGGGTTTAATATGGGAAAACGGACTTCCGTACCAGGCGTTCACGACTGGCCCCAAAGATTAACCGACTGGTTGAAGGACAGAAAACTCGTTCCCTGAAATCGGCAAACAGCCTATCTTTTTTAGTGAGATAAAATAAGTAAATAATTATCGATAACTTCTTCATTTAACATAGAAAATATAGGTATAGTAAATGACTATCAGTTGTTTGATAGTATTTATATAACTTTTTATGAACGATATTGCGCAACTGGCTCTAGTGGTGGCTGACTACGATGATGCTCTGCATTTCTACTGTGGATTGCTTGGCTTTGAACTGCTGGAAGACAGCGTTCTGTCGGACCACAAAAGATGGGTGCGGGTGCGTCCCAAAGGATCGAATGGTGCTGGATTATTACTTGCGAAAGCAGTGGGTGATGAACAATTGTCGAGGGTCGGTAATCAAACCGGCGGCCGGGTTTTCCTGTTTCTGCACACCGATGATTTTTGGAGGGATTATCATGCCTGGACTTCCAGGGGTGTCGAATTTGTTCGTCCGCCCGAAGTGCAACCCTACGGTACTGTTGCTGTCTTTAAGGATCTTTACGGCAATCTTTGGGATCTGATCGGGCCGGTCAACTCGCAATAATTGGATAATTTCGCGGAAAATTATTCGTATTGAGCGCTCCAGTCTTCCTTTTTACTCCACCGTTTACCCAGCTCAACACGCCCTATCCGGCCACTGCCTATCTCAAGGGTTTTTTAAAAACAAAAAATATCGATGCGTTCCAGGCCGACCTGGGAATTGAAACCATCCTGGCGATTTTTTCAAGGAATGGCCTAACCCGCATTTTTGATGCCGCCGCAAACGTGTCAACACTTTCCGAAAATGCGGCCTTGATCCTT
>JAGWTK010000321.1 GCA_028876035.1 Bacteroidota bacterium | reverse complement strand
ACTATTAATCGTCCTGAATTACCGGCTGGGCATCGAAAACAAATGGATCTACGGGCTTCATCAACCCGTCCAGCGTTTTATTGGCTTTTATTGTGTGTACGCTATTGCCTTCCTTCTTCCCTTTACCGCTGTGGTATTGTTTGCTCATCGCACGGCAGCGCTGGAACCTGCCTGCTGGCTGCTGGCCCTGGTAGCGCCGGCACTGTTTGCAATGAAGGCCAGTGTCAACCCAATGTCGCTCTGGCATCCGGTCACCAGCCTGGGCCGATATTTTTCAACCATCGGTAATCTCCCTTCGAGGCTCTTGCTGTTACTCGTACCGCTATCACTGTTTTGGTACCGGGTGCAGGCAAACAACGGTTCTTTCTGGGGACTCACCACGCGTGGCTTTCACTGGCAGCCTTATGTATTGATGCTGCTGATCATGCTGCCACTGATTGCATTTGCATCAACGCAGCAGGACTTTTTACATACTTATCCCAAGCTCAAACAGGTTGCGTTCACGAATGGTATGACACCACACCCGTTCTGGTATAAACTGGGCTTTGAGCTTTCTTATGGCACCGATTTTCTGACCATTGAATTGTTCTTCCGGGGGTTTCTTGTATTTGCGTTCGTACGCTGGCTGGGACCCGATGCCGTACTGCCGATGGCAGCATTTTATTGCAGCATTCATTTTGGCAAACCGCTGTTTGAATGCATCTCCTCTTTTTTTGGGGGCTTATTGCTAGGCATTATAGCTTACCGCACACAATCGATACTCGGCGGCATCGTGGTGCACCTCGGCATTGCCTGGATGATGGAAGCCGGTGGTTATATCGGCAACCTGCTGAGAAAATAAAAGGGAAAATAACTACCAGCTCATAAGCCGGATTCTGTTTCAACACCATCATTTATCTGGCCCCGGCATTACTGCCGTGATCTTGCTGCCTACCCTTCTCTGTACAACCGTGTTGTAGTAAACGGACCGCTTACCGCCCCGATCAATGATCGGGACCCGGAGATTTACGTGGCATTACAGCATGCAAGGTTTACCCATCCCGTACATTACTGCACGGCATCGTAGGCTCTTACCCTACGTTTTCACCCTCATCCTGAAGCAGAACTTCGCTTCGGGACAGTTATTTTCTGTGGCACTCTCTGTTCCCGCCGAAACGGGACCCGGCGCTTAACCGGTGCATCGTCCTGCGCTGTCCGGACTTTCCTACCCCATGTTGCCATGGGATCGATGGCGCGGCTGGTAGTTACCGCAAAAGTAGAACAATTTGAGACGGAATGGGAGCGGATACCTGATTTAGTATTTGAGGAACACTTCAGTAGCACCATACCCGTAGGAAGGATGGTATTGGTTTACAAAGTATTTGACTTCTTTCTTTTGTTTGAGCAGGTCATGCAGCTCATCGCGCAATTTACCGGTGCCTACCCCATGAATAAAGGTGACAGAAGCCTGGTGATGCGCAAATGCCAATTCAAGGAATTTTTCAAATTCACGCAGCTGTATGGTGAGTATTTCAAAATTGCTCAGTTGCTCCCAGTTATCTGTTATCTTTTCAATATGCAGATCTACCACCGAACGTGCGGGCGCAAGGTGCTGCCGCGCTTTCGACGCTTCGTACACTTTAAAGCCGGCATTGGTAAGCTTCGACATATCCATCTTCTCTTCTTCCTGGTAATCCGGATAGGTGTCAAAGAGTTTATAGGAAAAAGTGGCTTCTCCTTTCGCTTTTATTTCCTCTATCTTTTTAAACAACTGTTGCGCCTTCAGCTTTAACGAAGTTTCAAAATAAGCCGCTTTCTTTTTATCGGGTTTTACCAAACTGAATTCGCAGGCAAAAACCGGGCTATCATTCAGGTTTTCGAAGGGGATATCGTGAACATAGAAATTTTGATTGACCAATAACTCATTCCTCAAATCGAAACCTGGTTTACCGGCATAGAGCACTTTGTATTCAAACCTGAATTCGGTGTTTGTGCCATTGATCAAATGCACGCGAAGCAGGTCAACCACTTCATCACCAAATTCATCGGTATCAAATTTCGGGAGAAACATCAGCCATACGCCGGCAGGATGTTTTGGACCTGTTACTACCTGCTTCTCGCGTGGTAACTGATCAATATAAGTCTTCGGCTTTGGTGCCGGCACCTGCTTTTTCTGGGTGAACTGCTTGAAATACGGGAAATCGAGCTGATCCGTATACGCCGGAAACTTTACGCCACGCACTTCCACCAACACCATTTTTTCATTAATGATATCTACTACTTCCCCGTCTTCATTGGAATGGAGCACAGTTACTTTGTCGCCGATCTCAAATTTCATAGTACTTCCCGCCCGGGCGGAGGGCAAAAATACAAAGATTCAGTCAGGGATGGCAAGGCATAGTTTGGATGAAACTGCCCTAAGCAACAGGTGTTGCGGCCAAACGACTGCGGCGATAACCATAAAGGAAATAAATGATGAGGCCCAATAACAGCCAGCCTCCAAACCAGGCCCAGTTGCGGGCAGTCATACCTGTTAGCAGGTAAAGACAAGTGATTAACCCGAGCAGTGGTATCAGCGAGTATTTTTTTACCAGCGCAAGGATACTGATACTGATGCCCGCCAGCCAGAAAATGATCGTAGAAATATTAGTGGTTTGCTTTGCTGTGAGCGCTGCATCGGTCAAATGCTGCACCAGGGATGTATTGTTGGCATCAACACCTGCCAATGCAGCGCTGGTTTCCGCCGGCGTAAGTGAAAATGAAAACAGCTGATGTAAATAGTTTGGGTTCACCAGCATAAAACCTGTGAAGCTGGCGGCAATGATCAAAGGGAAGATAAACTGGCCATTCACGTACGGAATATTGAATTTGCCCGGCTGCTTTTCCTTTCTTGGAATCAGCAACACGCCCCCGCAAACCAGTACAAAAGCAAACAGTGTGGCAATACTGGTAAAGTCAAGTACAAAAGTTTTATCCGTAAACAGAATAGGAATGCCCACTACCAATCCTGTCACAATCGTTGAGAAAGAAGGTGTCTTGTATTTCGGATGAATCTTCTCAAATACCGGTGGCAACAATCCGTCGCGGCTCATGCTCATCCAGATGCGGGGTTGCCCCATCTGGAATACCAGCAATACACTGGTCATCGCCACTACTGCTGCAATGGCCACAAAAAATTGCATCCAGCTAACATCGAGGTTCTGTTTTTCGAAAATAAAAGCGAGCGGGTCGCCCACTGTTTCGAACTGACGGTAGTTCACCGCCCCTGTGAGTACAAGGGTGAGCAGGATATAAACGATGGTACAAATCACCAGCGATAAAATCATACCGCGGGGCAAATCCCTTTGCGGGTTCTTGCTTTCTTCGGCGAGCACACTCACCGCATCGAACCCGATATAGGCGAAGAATACACCGCTGACCGCCGCCATCACCCCGCTGAAACCATTGGGCATAAACGAATGAACACCCGCATCATTGGCAGGTGTCCAGTTAAAGCTGAGTCCTTTGGAAAACACGAGATAGCCACCAACCAGTATGACCAGTCCAACTACCACCATTTTCAATATCACCATCACATTGCTGAAATTGCGGCTCTCTTTCACGCCCACAAATACCAGCCAGGTGATGAGTGCATTAATGATCAATGCAGGCAAATCAAAAATTATCCGCAGCCCGCCAATCATAGGTGCATTGTTCCAGGCATCCATTACATCTTTGCTGGTGTTTCCGCCGGCAATGGCATGTTTAACTTCCATGTAACTGGTGGACAAATATTCCGGTATATGCAAGTTGAGGTGGAGCAGCTGACCAAGCTTGTCGACAAAAGAGGTGAAGTAATCACTCCAGGAATATGACACATATATATTACCGATAGAGTATTCCATGATCAGCGCCCAGCCTATCACCCACGCAAACAATTCTCCAAAGCTGGCATAGGCATAGGTATAGGCACTACCGGCGACGGGTATGCGACTGGCAAATTCTGAATAACAAAAAGCGGTAAACGCGCAGGCTATTGCAGTAATGATAAACAACACCACCACGCCCGGGCCACCATGAAACACCGCGCCGCCCAGGCTGCTGAAACTGCCCGCGCCCAGTATGGCAGCGATCCCAAAAAAAGTAAGGTCCTTCAGGGTGAGTACGCGGTGTAACCCACCACCGCCATGACTATCATCTGCTCCCTCCGCAAGAATCGAGGCAATTTTCTTTGTACGGAAAATGGAGTTGGACATGCAGCTGGTTTTGGGAATTAAGATAGGGGAAAAAGGCGGACTGCAAAAAAATACCCGCGATCAGTAGAACCGCTATGTTCCTGTTCGCGCAATAACATCATCCGGTGTTTCGCTCAGGATTCGCGTTTGAGCAGCCATTCCGCCAATTGGCGAAGTGATTCTTTGCGTTTGTTGAGCACTGCTATTTCTCCCAGGTGTTCGAAAGCCCTGGCCGTATACTGCTCCTTCAGTTCGCGGGCCCAGCTGTCAACCCCTGCAGATCTGAAAATTTCCAGGACCTGATCCACTTTGTCTGCAGGATTCTGCTGCATCAACTGCAACAGTCGCTGTTTTTCGGTGCCTGTGGCAACAGTAAGTGCCTGGATCATCAGGAAGGTCTTTTTATTGGCAATGATATCTCCTCCCACTTTCTTTCCAAATTTTTCCGGATCACCGAATGCATCGAGGTAGTCATCCTGCACCTGGAATGCGATGCCGAGATTGCGGCCGAATTCGTACAGGTGCTGTTGATTGCTTTCACCGGCACCGCCCAGAATAGCGCCTGACTGCAGGCTGGCCGCCAATGATACCGATGTTTTCAATTCGATCATCCGCAAATACTCCGGCATACCTACAGAAGAAAGTTTTTCGAAGTCCATGTCGAGCTGCTGTCCTTCACATACTTCCCGGGCCGTTTTATTGAATAAGCTAAGAATGGAATGGATATAGGTTGTACTGATGTTGTTCAGATAATCATAGGCACGCACCAGCATCACATCACCGGCCAGCAAAGCTGTGGACTCATCGTATTTTTCGTGAACGGTTTGCATCCCGCGGCGAAGCGGGGCCTTGTCCATGATATCATCGTGGATGAGGGTGAAATTATGGAAC
>JAGWTK010000013.1 GCA_028876035.1 Bacteroidota bacterium | reverse complement strand
GCTTACGACCAAGATATATTAAACAAAAACGGCATGATCCCGATCAGCCAAAGCAACCTGCAAAGCCTGGATTCCGTATACCAGCTTAATAAATTACATTTACCATACCTTCTTACCCGGTCTATATTTTGAGCGAAAATGCGGTTAACATACTCGCGCTCGTAAATGGTTGTTGCAACAATGACCGCAGCAGCCAGGCATCCCTATACCAATGGTTGCAGGGCTATGCTATGAAGATATGTTACCGCTATACCAGCAAACTGCAGGAGGCCGAGGAATTAACAAATGAATCATTTGTAAAGCTTTTCAAAAACCTGCATTCGTTCGATACGAGCCGTCAGCTGAATACTGAGGCCTTGCTGAAGGCTTGGTTTAAGCGGATTATTATCAATACCTGTATTGATCATCTCCGTAAACACCATTCGCTGGCGGGTGCGCACCTGCACAATCCCGACGACGAACAGATTGCTGATACAGGGCAAACGGCGATCGACAAGTTATCCTATGAAGAGATCATTGAATCCATCAAGGAACTCACACCGGTTTACCGCACCGTTTTCAATTTATTCGCGGTAGAAGGTATGACCCATGAAGAAATAGCCGAACGTTTGCAAATTAGCGTTGGCGCATCCAAATCCAATCTTTCAAAAGCCAGGCACAACCTGAGGAAAATCATTTCCCAAAAAACCCAGTACAACACCTATGTACACGCCAGATGACAGAGATATTGATAAGCTAAGCAGGGAGGCGGCAGAACAGTACCAGGCACCGGGAAAGCCGGACTGGAACAAATTGCAGCAGGCCCTTGACAAGGAACTACCCGTAGAAAAGGAAAAGAAACGGAGAGGATTGCTGTTTTTCTTCCTGCTCGGCGCTGGTCTGCTCCTTGGAGGTGGTCTATGGTTCAGCGGAACACTTAGCAAATCTCCAGCCCCGGCCAATGCAAAGGCCCAAACACCCAATAAAGCCTCCAGCGATGCAGTAACAGGCAAAACGCTTGATCAATCACCTGACCAGTCAGCACCGGCGACTACCGTCACGAATACGGCCCAACCTGCAACAACAGGAAGTTCAAAACCTGCCGATGCACCGACAGATGGCGGATCGAAAGAAGACCGGGCCGGCGATTTGCCTGCAGGCAAGGAAGAACCTGCGACCAGGCTTACCCATCGCGCTCACGCAGTTCCCGGAGAGACCACAACTATCGCGGGAGCCAATCTGTCTGCGGAAGCCAATGAACGACGCGTGCGCAAAGAAAAAATTAATACTCTTTCCGGAACCCTTTCCCCGGGAACCCCAGGCGTCACCGAACAAAGCACCGAAAAAACGGGTAGCAAACTCACAGCTAAGCGTAACCGAAAAGAAAAATCCGGTAAAAGGGACAAGCCTGCCATTCCATCCCCCGCAGCCGCTGACGATACCGGTGCAAACGCCGACCAATCCGGCAGCACAGGCATTACCAACGCACCGGCCGACCTGGCAAAAAATCCAGATGAACCGGCCTCAGCAAATGACAACACAAGCAAAAGCCCGGCAGTGGCCGCGCCTGCCATGGCCCGGCCTGCCGATAGCAATACAAGCGTAAAAAGCAAACCCGCACCGAAAAACAAAAAGCAAAGCAATCATTTTATTGCATTTGGCGTAACAGCAGGGACCGACCTGAGCACGGTAAAATTCACACACAATGATAAACCGGGCTATAGCGCGGGATTGACACTTGGGTATGGCTTTAACACGAAGTGGGCAGTATATACCGGGCTTACTTACACGAAAAAGAATTATACGCTGAACGGAAAAGATTATCATCCACCCCAGCATTACTGGACACAGTATGTGAGCCTGCAAACAGTTTCGGGCGACTGCCGTATGTTGGAAATTCCGTTGTCAGTAGCGTATACCATCACCCCTTCGGCAAAAAATGCGGTGTTCGTTAGTGCAGGTGTCTCCTCTTACCTGATGAAGAAGCAGAACTACGAATACTATTATAAGAACAACGTAGGCCAGCGAATGAGCAGTACCTGGTCCAATGACAGCACGTTCAAACACTATTTTTCGGTGCTTGATCTTTCAGCAGGCATCACGCGTCACTTGTCGAAGCACCTTGTGGCGAATATTGAACCTTACGCCCGCATTCCATTGGGAGGCGTTGGCTTTGGCAATATCCGTCTCAGCAGCTTTGGTCTGAACTTTTCAGTGCAATACAGGCAACCGCTAAAACGTTAAGCGCGTACCATCATTCATTCAATGTTCATTCCACAAAACATTTTATGAGTAAACTACGCCTGTTATTAACCCTTAGCCTGGGTGCAGCTTTTTTTGCGCTTGTTTTTATCGGCTGTTCAAAAGGAAACAGCACGCCCGCCGATCCCTGTTCAGGCGTAACAATTACCGTTAGTGCCACTGCTACCGATGCAGATGCGGGCAGTTCCAACGGAAGTATTTCAGCAACAGCTACAGGTAGCAGCGGCCTTACCTACAGCTTAAATGGTGGAACGGCTCAGGCAACGGGCGCCTTCACCAATCTGGCCGCAGGTTCTTATACAGTGACGGTTAAGAATGCGAATGGATGTAGCGGATCCACCAACGTAACAGTGAATGCAAAAGATGCCTGTGCCGGAAAGACGATTACCGTTACTGCTACTATTACCAAAAATGCAGACCCCTGTGCATCCGACGGTACAGCAACTGTTAGTGCAACCGGAAGCACCGGGTTTACTTATAGTGTAGATGCCGGAACATACGGTGCCTCTGCCTCTTTTACCGGGCTGAGCGCAGGTAATCACACTTTCAATGCAAAAGACGCCGGCGGTTGTATCAAATCAAGCACCGTGAGTGTTCCGGCAGTGGCAGCAGGTACCAAGTTCGCTGCCGTAAAGGCCATCATTGTTGCCAACTGTGCTGTTACAGGATGCCATGCAGGCACCCAATCGCCCAATTTTACGATCGACTGCAATATTGTAGCCAATGCTGATTTGATTAAGACCAGGGCTGTCGATGGCGCCAACACCGCCAATCAGATGCCCCAGCCACCAAGAGCTGCGCTGGCGCAGGGCGATCGGGACGCCATCACGGCATGGATTGCAGCGGGAAAGCACTATACCGACTAATTCATTCCGGCAACTGCATAGTAAAAAACCAAACGGCGCTTATGGCGCCGTTTTTTATGCAAGATGAAACCATACCGGCCGGGGATCATTCCAATCCCCGTTATAATTAATGCACAGCTCCTCGCCTTCGCGTATATCCCTCACCGTGATAATGGTTATCGTATCGGCCTCATAGTCCATTTCGTACTCACAATTCGCTTCATACGAATGATTGTACACGGGCACATAGCCCAGGGCCATGCAACATTGGGACTTATCTTCGCCCCACTCAAATATATAATCGTGCAGCAGCGTTTGGTCGACCTTTTCCCGGTCAGCCGCCGACATTACTATTACCGGTGCCACTTCAATGATGGAGCCCGCTGTAATGGGTTCGCGGGTAAACACACCCCTGCCCCTGTCTGTCGTGGGCGCAATAAATAAAATTGGTAAGATCATGTTCGAATTACTAACAATATGCCGAAGCGGCACCTGCGGTGAATTTACGGCAGTGCTTTAATACAAGGTTCAGAAATGAGACAAAGCGGTAAATTTGGGCAATGAGTGCTGAATTAGAAGAATCTTCAATTGGAGAGCAGTTTTTGGAGCTGGTACAGCTGGACGATGTGCTGCGGATGAAAGACTTCCTGAATCACCAGAACATCAGCGATGTTGCAGAACTGATCAATACTTATACCGATTACGAGAGCCAGATCATCGCCAATATGAGTGTACACCGCGCGGCGATGGTGTTCAAGATACTCGATCTGCCGGCACAAAAAAATATCATCCACGAGCTGCCACCATTAAAAACAGCCGAGCTGCTGAATGAATTACCAGCAGATGACCGCACCGCCTTCCTCGAAGAATTGCCCAATGAAGTCGTAAAAGAATTAATCAAAACACTTGACCCAGACGAGCGGAAAGTGACACTCGCATTGCTGGGGTATCCGGAAAGCAGCGTGGGCCGCCTGATGACACCCGACTATATTGCCGTACACCTTGAATGGGATGTACACCGGGTATTGCAGCATATCCGTGAGAACGGGAAAGACAGTGAAACCATCGACGTAATTTATGTGGTGGATGATAAAGGCATATTCATCGATGATGTACGTATCCGTGAAATCATCCTCGCCAATCCGGATAAACGGATGGGCGAACTCATCGACAATCGATTTATCACCCTGCATGTAAACGACGACCAGGAAGTTGCCCATGAAACCTTCAAAATGAACAACCGGGTAGCCTTGCCCGTGGTAGACGACAACAATCTTTTGCTGGGTATCGTAACCATCGACGATATCCTTTGGGTAGCCAGTGAGGAGTTCAGTGAAGACATGCAAAAGATGGGTGGTACCGAAGCCCTCGAGGAACCCTACCTGGAAATTTCGATGTACCGGCTTTTCAAAAAGCGCGTGGTTTGGCTGGTGGTGTTATTCCTCGGTGAGATGCTTACCGCTACCGCCATGAAGTATTTCGAAGGCGAGATCGCCAAAGCCCTGGTGCTGGTGCTATTCGTTCCCCTGATCATTTCCAGTGGTGGTAACAGTGGTTCGCAGGCATCTACCCTAATCATTCAAGCGATGGCGGTGGGAGAAATCACGGTGCGCGACTGGTGGCGGGTGATGCGGCGGGAAATTATATCCGGACTGATGCTGGGCGCAGTACTCGGCCTCATCGGATTTATCCGTATCATCGTTTGGTCGATGATATTTCCGAAGGTGTACGGACAGCACCAGGTGGCTGTTGCGATTGCTGTGGGCATTTCACTGGTTGGCGTGGTACTTTGGGGTACGTTGAGTGGTTCCATGCTCCCGTTGCTGCTAAAGAAAGCCGGTGCCGACCCTGCCGTATCTTCTGCTCCTTTTGTGGCTACCCTGGTGGATGTAACAGGCCTGATTATTTATTTCTCTGTTGCCATGCTAACCCTCAAAGGGATTATCCTTTAACATTTAACCCCGACCAATATGCCCAGACATTTCCTCTTGTTTGCAACACTCCTGCTGTCTGCCGTTGTGCGTGCTCAATCATTGCAGCTGTCCGTTGAAAAAATCATGCGCGATCCAAAATGGATCGGCAGCTCTCCTTCCAGCCCCTTCTGGAGCGCTGATGGAAAGTATCTCTATTTCAACTGGAATCCCGACAATGCAGCAGCCGATTCACTGTATTTTATCAGCCGCGATAACCTGCAACCGCAAAAAGCCGGCTACGCCCGCCGTATTTCGTTGGTACGTGACCGTGAGGCTGTATACAATGCCAAACGCAACCAGTACCTGTTCGAACGCGACGGCGATATTTTTCTCACGGATGTTAAAACAGGAACAGAGAAGCGCATCACCCAAACAGCCGACAACGAGAGCAACCCGGCTTTTATCGCGGGCGATAGCAAGATTGCCTATAACCGCGGGCAAAACATCTTTACCTGGGATATGTCAACGGGTCAATTGGTACAACTCGTGAATTTTACCGCCGGCAATCCGCCTCCGCAGGCCGGTAAAGACAACCTGAATGCCCAGGAGAGATGGCTAAAGGAAGATCAGCTCCGTACTTTTGAGGTGCTGCGCTCCCGCAAACTCAAAAAAGACCAAACCGATTCTTTGCTGGCTGCATTACCCAAAAAGAAAACCGTAAGGACGATCTACCTCGGTGATAAAATGGTACTGTCGCCCGTGGTGAGTCCGAATGGTCGCTTTATCAGTTATCGCTTGCTGAAAACCGCGCAGGGAAAATCCACGATCGTTCCGAATTACGTCACCGAAAGTGGTTTTACTGAAGATATTCCGGGCCGTACCAAGGTAGGCGCCGCACAGGGGACACAGGATTTGTACATCTACGACTTGTTGCTGGACAGCAGCTGGCGGTTCAATACCGCTGCGATTGAAGGCATTAAAGATATTCCGGCGTTTTATGCTGATTATCCTGCGCAATTAAAAAAGAAACAAAAGGATTCCACGGAAAGACCGGTAGATTTTCTGCGGCCGGTTTGGTCACCCGATGGCAACCATGCAGTCGCCGACATTCATTCCAAAGACAATAAAGATCGCTGGCTTTACCTGGTGGAACCCGCGAGTGGAAAACTGACGCTGCTGGACCGGCAGCACGACGATGCGTGGATCAGCGGACCCGGCATTGGCGGCGGCTTTGGCGGTGCCAGCGAAGGTTGGATCAACGATGAAACGTTTTGGTACCAGTCAGAAAAAACGGGCTATTCTCATCTCTATACCGTAAATATTGCTACCGGTGAGAAAAAAGCGCTTACTGAAGGCCGCTATGAAATCCAGCAAGCCTATTTGTCCAATGACAAAAAATATTTTTATATCAGCAGCAACGAAGTCCATCCCGGCGAACAGCAGTTTTACCGGCTTGAGATAGCCAATGGCAAAACTGAACGCATCACCCGACCCACTGGTGCCTGCCAGGTGAGCCTATCACCCGATGAAAAGCAAATCGGGTTTCTCTATTCCTACAGCAATAAACCCTGGGAATTGTACCTGCAGGAAAACAAACCCGGCAGTAAGGAAATGCAGGTTACCAGCAAGGGCATGTCAGATGAATTCAAATCTTATCCCTGGCGTGATCCCGCTTTGATAACGTTTAAGGCAAGGGATGGCGCCATGGTATATGCCCGGCTTTATAAACCCGCACAACCAGCAGCATCAAAACCTGCCGTCATCTTCGTGCACGGCGCCGGTTACCTGCAAAACGCACACAAGTGGTGGAGCAGTTATTTCAGGGAATACATGTTCAATAACCTGCTTTGTGACAAAGGTTATACGGTAATGGATATCGATTACCGGGGAAGTGCGGGTTATGGGCGCGACTGGCGCACGGGTATTTATCGTTTTATGGGCGGAAAGGATTTGACCGACCAGGTAGATGCGGCAAAATACATGACGGACTCATTGGGCGTCAATCCATCCAATATTGGCTTGTACGGTGGATCCTACGGCGGATTTATTACGCTGATGGCACTATTTACTACGCCCGATGTTTTCAAGGCGGGTGCGGCTTTGCGCCCCGTGACCGACTGGGCACAATACAACCACGGTTATACTTCGAACATATTGAACGAGCCATTTACTGACAGCATCGCGTACCGCAGGAGCTCGCCCTTGTACTGGGCAGCCGGTTTAAAAAATCATCTGCTCATCTGTCATGGTATTGTTGATACCAATGTAAACTTCCAGGATGCTGTAAAACTTTCGCAGCGCTTGATAGAATTGGGCAAAGACAACTGGGAGATCATTGGTTACCCGATGGAGGATCACGGATTTGTTGAACCATCCAGCTGGACCGATGAGTACAAACGAATATTGAAACTCTTCGAGACAAACCTCAAATAAATTGAATGGAGATCGGCATTTATACTTTCGGCGACTGGGCGAAAGATACAGTAACTGGCAAGCAGGTGAGTGCGCAAACGCGAATGCAACAGTTGATCGAAGAGATCGTGCTGGCGGATGAAGTGGGCCTGGATGTGTTTGGCCTCGGCGAACACCATCGCCCGGATTACCTGGTGTCCTCACCGGCAGTGGTGCTGGCAGCGGCGGCGGTGAAAACAAAACAAATAAAATTAACGAGTGCTGTGACCGTTCTTAGTTCGGATGACCCGGTACGGGTGTTCCAGGACTTTGCGACGCTGGATTTATTGAGTCATGGCCGGGCAGAAATCATGGCTGGCCGTGGATCGTTTATTGAATCGTTTCCCTTGTTTGGGTACGATCTCGGGGATTACGATACCCTTTTCGAAGAAAAACTGCACCTCCTGCTGCAATTGAATAAAGAAGAGAAGGTGAACTGGAAGGGGCATCATCGTCCGTCGATCGCACAACGCGGCGTTTATCCAAGGCCGTTAGCCCCCCTGCCTGTATGGATTGCAGTGGGTGGTACGCCTGCGTCTGTCATTCGTGCCGCGAGCCTGCAACTACCCGTTGCCCTGGCCATCATTGGCGGCAATCCCAAACAATTTGTACCCCTCATTAATTTATACCGCGAAACCGCCGCAAAAACCGGCTTTGCGCAACCATCGATCGGCATCAATTCACATGTATTTATTGCCGATACGGAGCAAGCCGCCGTGGAGGCATTTTATCCTGGCTACGCCGATGTAATGAGCCGGATTGGGCGGGAGCGGGGCTGGTCGCCCATGACGCGGGAGCAGTTCGATTACATGCGCGCGCCTGGTGGTTCCTTGTTAGTGGGCAGCCCTCAGCAGGTGATTGATAAAATTCTTTATGAACATTCGCTGTTTGGCAACAATCGCTTTCTCTGCCAAATGAGTTTGGGTGCCACGCCACATAAACAAGTATTGCGATCCATTGAACTCCTGGGTACGGTTGTGGCACCTGCGGTGAAAAAAGCGTTGTTGAAATGAAGCGATAGCAGCACTCAGCAAAGCATCTCTACCAGGTAATTGTCGTTCCCCATTTTAAAAGAATCACCTTCCCGTTTCCCAAACAGTGTTTTTGCAAGGGGCGACTGGGGAGAGATGAAGAGCACAGCACGCTGATCCACCATTTGTTTCGCTGCAGCACCAGCAATAAAAATGCAAACCTTGCCTGTGTCGATGAAAGCACCGGGAGCAATGTGCGTCAGTATGCGCGTACAATCCACTGCGTTGATTTGCGCTAGTTCATTTTTCACGGAAGCCATCCTTGCAGCATGCATGTCTTTTTGCAAGTGACCCATGGCGCGCCCGGTTTCGTATTTGTCGCCGGCCGAACTTTTCTCTTCGCTGTTCGCGGCCTCCTGTGCTTCGTTAGCAGCAGCGATCGCTTCCTGCAGTCGCTGTTCCACCAATTGCAACAGCAGTGCTTTGAGCTTTTGCTTCCATGCCAGCTTTTCTGAATCGGTCATACTGCAAATTACTAAACCACTACTTCAGATACAGCTGCAGTGCGCTGTCATTGATCCTGAAAACATATTTATTGGACAATAGCATCATTTCTGCGCCGGCTAGCAATACGGGGCCGTAGCCATGTGCCGCGTATACATTCACAGGACGATAGCAATAAAACGCCGGATCAAATCCCATACCCGTGCCAACACATACACCCTCTACCTGGCCTTTGTTATTGACACGTTTTGCAACGGCGGCCCATCCCAGTGCGGCAGCAGGTCCATACGCTGCCGGATCCAACCACCCCTGGTTGATCGCATGAGCGATACAATAGGTATAGATAGCAGTCGCCGATGTTTCGGTATACGAATCGTTGCGGTCCAGCAGCTGGTGCCAGTAACCGTCGCTGGCCTGCAGTCGCTGCAACCCCTGTACATGCGCTTTGAACTGACTTAAGATGGCTGCGCGGCCAGGATGGCCGGCTGGCAGTACGTCCAGCAATTCGCACATAGTGAGCAGGGCCCAGCCATTGGCACGTCCCCAATGAAACTGCGGGTGTTCTTCCATCCCCTGGATCCAGCCATGCATGTATAAGCCCTTTTCCTTGTTAAACATGCGTTTTGAAAATGCCTCCACCTGCTTCACTGCTTCATCAAAATACCTTTTGTCACCGGTGAACTTTCCCATCTGTGCGAGTGCCGGAACCCCCATGTAGAGGTCATCCAACCAAAGGCTATTGGGCATGGGACGATTGCGCGCGAGTGTACCATCAGACAGCCGAAATTCCCCGTTACTGATATACGCCAAAAAATGTTCGGCGAGTGGTGTAAGCGAACGCATAGTGGCATCAGCCTGGATGGCTTTTAACATGGCAGCACTGATAGCACCACCATCATCCAGCGCATGCGGGTGGAGGAAGCCATGGATGGGACCTCCTGCAGATGGCGCACCGGATTTTTGCCAGAAGGGAGCAAGTGCTGCAATAAAGCGGAGGCGATTGAATGTATAGTCAGCAAACTTTTTTTCACCGGTAGCGAGTGCGAGGCGCAACATACCGCTATAGGTCACCCCCCACTCGTAACTCATCAGGCGGAAATCACCGGGTTTGAAAATGGTATTGGTATCCTGCCTGGTAAAATCGGTTACCGGTAACTGTGTTTTTTTATCGATCAGCGCAGCAGGCGTTACCGCATCGAGGTAATTGTAAACCCGGTTTACAATGGCATAAATACTGTCTTTCACCGGCACACCGTAGGCCACGGGATAATCCGGCTTCATCAGGTGCAGGGGCGTATTTACATCGTTGGCCGGAGCTTGTGCAAAGCCATTGTTGTTGAACAGCGAGGCTGCCAGCAAGCAAAGGACGGGAAGCAGTAATGGACGTTTCATTGTTCGGTTTTAGGCAATCATTATTAAATGTCATCAATCGCTGTGCGCGGAAAGCATGGAAACAGGATACCTGCTTTGAACGGACAAGCTACGAAAAAGGCTTAGAGATTCATCAAATGGCAGGATGGTGCAGGACGGCCCCGACGGTAAGCCAGCGCTGTTATTTTACGGTTGTTGATAAACGTTATATCAGGGCAGAAAGTCGCGTTTCAGGTGCAGTTTCTCGCGCAGCAGCAGTTTGAGTTCTTTATAGCCGACCGCGGGGATTTGGAGCAGCGTAAAGGGTTCATACTTACGCAGGGCAACATACCCGATCCAGATACCTACGATGGTGGGGAATATCGTAGCAATGGCAACGCCGTAAATATTCCCGGTGATTGCGATACCGGCGAAGTCGGTGGTCACATTGACAACCAGCATCACTACAATTTTGAGGAAATTAATATTGGGTTTGTGGATAACGTCCAGTCCGAGTGCAATGAAACGATCGGCCGGGAACAGCAATGAAAAAGTCATGAACAGCCGCAGTACGTTGGCCGCTTCCGTACCCAGGTATTTTTTACCACCAACAATGTATACCGCAAGTTCTGCAAAAAGCACCGAACCAATACAAACCGGTATCAGCATGAAGGTTAATAGTCCGGCGTATTTCTTCATCAGGTAGATGACATCCGATTTCAGCGCCCGGTTGTACGCACTGGCCATGGCTGGCATCGCCGTAGCAATAAAGCTGCGGAGGGGGATTTCAATAACTTCAAGAAGTTTTAGTCCCACATTATACCGGGCCACTTGTTCCGGTCCGAGCATGGAGCCAATGATAAAAATATCGGAGCCGCGGAGCAGGTAGGAGCTGATATTTCCCAGCACACTGAATTTGCCAAAATGGTAGAGATCAAGAACCGCCTTTTTGCTTTTGTATTTCCATGACCAGAGATTGGTCCATCCCCGAACGAGTACGAACAGGCTGGTGATAAGCAACGACAGCAGGTAGGCGTACACGAGTGTTTCCAGGGTGAGGTGTTGCGAGAATATGAGGACAAGGATAAAAATCAAAAAAGAAAACTGGTTTACCATGCGCATGTACAGGAGCCGGTCGAACCGATTCTCTGCCTGCAAGACGCAGTTCGCTATAAAAGTTGGTAATGAAAACAGGTAGCTCAATCCGAACCATTTCAGAAAAAAAGCAAGGCCGTCTACTTTTACTACTTTCAGCAGCAATAAGGCCGGCACATTCAATACCATCAATCCGAATGTAATGGCGGTCGCCAGCGCCCATGCGGAACCGATCACTTCAGCAGAACGATCTTTATCGGCCCCCGCATAAAACTTAATGGTCGCGGTTGTAAGAAAGCCGGTGCGGAACATGTCTACCAACGCAAAAATGGTTTGAAAAAATACCCAGTTACCGACAGCGCTTTCCGTTGGCAGAAACCGGTACAGCACGGCCATGATAACGATTGAGAAACCCGACATGATCACATTGCCAGCCAGCGAAAAAAAATGCCGGTTATTCAGTTTCTTAATAAAGCTTGGTAAAGCCATAGAGGGAGCTCAGGGCCAGGGCGCCATTTTATGAATTGAAACAATTATTTTCTATTTTGCAGCGCTTTTGACTATGGTCGGCGCCCGGCAGCATTGAGGCAGACAATAGACCGCATTGGTTTTGAACAAAATAAAGCGGGTAAAGCGTACGTTTTGTAGTTGCAAAACGCGCACAATAATACAATATTGACAGCATATTTAAAATAACCCAAAAAGACCGTCTGCAGCCATGGCATCTCCCCTACATTTTGAAGACGTAACCCTGCTGGTAACACATTACAACAGAAGTCGATCGCTGGAGCGTTTGCTGCAGAGTTTCCGCAACCTGCACATCAGTTTTGGAGGAATTGTAGTGTCCGACGATGGCAGCAAACCGGAACATCTCGACTACCTGCGTTCACTCGAACAACCTATGGGATTTACCCTGGTGACAACACCGCAGAACAAGGGGCTGGGCAACAATATCAATAAAGGACAGGATGCGGTGAAGACAGCTTATACCTTGTATGTCCAGGAGGATTTTGATCCCCAGCAGGCCTTTGCCGAACATTTTCCGGATGGATTGCAAATATTGAAAAGCAGGGAAGATGTGGACATCGTCCGTTTTTATGCATATACCTACTACCCCTATCTCAAGCCCCTGGGCAATGGGTTTTCAGAAATGCAATTTGGGTTGTGGAAGCCCGGCTATATGAAATTTTATATGTACAGCGATCATCCCCACCTGCGCCGAACCAGTTTCTTTTCAAAATTTGGCCGCTACGTGGAAGGCAAAAAAGTGGAGAAGACAGAATACCTTATGATGATGTCGTTTCTTAAGAATAAAGGGAAGGCTGTTATCTACGAACATAAAGATGATCTTTTCGTACAAAAGAATTCTTCCGCAGAGCCCAGTACGGTACGCCGGAATTTCTGGCGCGAAAGCGGTGGATTCTTTATGACCAACCTCCGCCACCTTTACCGCCACCTCAAATTTAATTTTGATTATTTGTTCGGGTAGCCGACGCCGTTAGATGCCTCCGTTCAGGAACAAGGTCATGGTTTTAGGGCCGTGTGCACCCAGTACCAGGGATTGTTCAATATCGGCTGTTTTGGAAGGTCCGGCAATAAACAATCCGAAATGATAATCTTGGTTGCCGATACGTTCATACGCCTCGTGCATATTATTGACAATAGTGGCCGGATCCAGGATGACCACCAGGTGCTGACAAATAAACGGCAACACCCTTTCCTGTACCTGGGCATCGGTTACCCATACTGCACCGTTTTCTGCAACGCCGAACCCGGCTTTTAACACAAATACTTCCAGGTCTTCCAGCGTATGTGTATCTACGGTAGAATCCAAGCTGCCGACGCCCGGCAATCCCGGGATATTACCGAGAAATCGTCGTCCTTCCGTAAAATTTCCATCGATGAATGTGGCGATCGCGTTCAGATCATATCCTGTTCGTACATCGGCACCGATGCTGGTCAGCACTTCCGTAAATTTCTCCACCGGGTGAGTAAAACGAATGGCTTGCAGATCCGCCAATGCGGGCAAGGGTTGCAGCGCTGGCTGGTTCTTCTTAACGGCGGCGAGTATTTGGTCCCTGCTGTTCAATTGTATTTATTGATTGGATTGATTTTTATTTTTCCGGTACCAGTCAGCAAATGTTTCTTTTGGCGGCGCCGGCATTTCGCGTTGCTTGTACCAGGCGTTTAACCGGTTGTTGAACAGGAAAGGAATTGCACGCATCATGCGCCTGGCGATCTTTCCGCCCAACCTGTACCAGCCTGGCTTCGATAATCCCATTGCCATGGCCTTCATCGCAGCTGCTTTACCCGCTGGTGCATAGCCAGCCCGCGTGATTTCCTGTCGCCATTGGTAGAGTTGATTATGGATATCGATCTTCACCGGACAAACATTGCTGCAGGACCCACAAAGCGTGGACGCAAATGGGAGGTCGGCATATTTCTTCATATCCAGGTTGGGGGCTAGTATCGATCCGATCGGACCGGCGATGGCGGTATGGTAACTATGCCCACCACTGCGTCGGTAAACCGGACAAGTATTCATACAGGCGCCACAGCGAATGCATTTGAGAGAATTCCTGAAATCTTCTCTGCCCAGTTGTGTACTCCGTCCATTATCGACAAGAATAATATGCAGTTGTTGGCCCGGCCTGGGCTTTACAAAATGACTCGAATAGGTAGTAATGGGCTGGCCGGTGGCGCTTCGTGCGAGTAGCCGGAGGAATACACCCAGATGTTTTCTTTCCGGAATCAGTTTCTCAATGCCCATGCACGCGATGTGAACGTCTGCGAGGTGAGCGCCCATATCGGCATTGCCCTCATTGGTGCATACCACAAACTCACCGGTTTCTGCCACGGCGAAGTTGACACCGGTGATCGCTACACGTCGTGTCAGGAATTTTTCCCGCAGGTGCGCGCGTGCTGCGCGGGTAAGGAATAAAGGATCCGCGTTGCCTGCCGGTGTTCCCAGGTGTTCGTGAAAGAGCTCGCCAATTTCTTCCTTCTTCTTATGGATACAGGGCAGCACGATATGACTGGGCGCTTCTTTGGCGAGTTGCACAATCCTTTCGCCCAGGTCTGTATCGGTTACATCGATCCCATTCGCAGCCAGGTATTCGTTGAGGTGACATTCTTCGGTGAGCATCGATTTACTTTTCACAAGCTGATCAATCTTTTGATCACGAAGAATATTCAAGACGATTTCATTGTGTTCAGCTGCATTCGCGGCCCAATGGACGGTACAGCCATTGGCCAGCGCTTTTTCTTCAAAGCTGAGCAGGTATTGATGCAGGTTAGATAATGTATTGTGCTTGATGCGCGACGCAGTTTCACGAAGTTCTTCCCATTCAGGAAGGGTCCAGGCTGCTTTATCGCGTTTTTGCCGCACCCACCAGAGCGTTTCATCGTGCCAGTTCACCCTTGCTTCATCGGCATTGAACTGTTCTGATAAGCTGGCATGTGTAGTTGTTGAAGTTCCCATTTGCTATTGGTGACCAGTAATCGGATTTAGTTGGACGCGTTGAGTATCTCAGCAATATGTTTAACCTGTACCCTTTGCCCGCCCCTTCGAAGAATACCTTCCAGGTGCATCAGGCAACTCATATCAGCACCGGTGATAAATTCAACCTGTTGTTGCAGGTGATCAGCCACCCTGTCTTTTCCCATTTTTACCGACACGGCTTCTTCTGTCACACAAAAAGTTCCGCCAAAACCGCAGCATTCATCTTTTCGGTTTAAGTCCGCCAGTTCCAGCCCCTGCACCATCTTCAACAACTGAACCGGTTTTGAATACGGAGGCGCTACCAGCTCGGTCATTTGCGACAGATGTAATCCACGCTGGCCATGGCAGCTCTGGTGTAACCCTACACGATGCGGGAAACGGGCATTTAGTTTTTCCACTTGTAATACATCGGTCAAAAACTCGGTGAGTTCATACACGCGATTTCTCACCTGGTTGGCTTTTTCATTGTCCCCTTCTACATGTAGATGATCTTTGATGTGCAGGGTGCAGCTGCCAGATGGACAAACGATGTATTCGTACGCCGAAAAATTTTTAAGGAACAATTGGTTGCAGTTTGTTGCCAGGTGTTCAAAGCCGGCATTGGCCATGGGCTGACCGCAGCAGGTTTGATTGGGCGGGAATACGATTTCGCATCCGAGCTTTTCCAGCAACTGCAGGGTAGCAATGCCCACATTCGGGTAGAACTGATCGATATAACAGGGAATAAACAGTGCTACAGTCATACATGATTAACCCATTCGGGAGTGTAAAGTTCCGTGTTTACAAGGCTGGAACTTGAATTATTTTTGTTCCAGTGCTTCCTGATGGCCAGCGCAGCTCCAAGTGCGGATGCCTGTGGAATGGATGCTGCATATACTTTCTTCTCCGGAAATGCAGCGGCCAGCAATTGCATGTAGACATGATTCTTGCTGAACCCACCATCTACATAAATAGTCGATACATCGCTGCCGTTCAGCACCAGCCGGGTCGACTCAATCTGCGCGTGGATAATATCCGCCATCAAGCGGTGGTAGGCCGTAGCCGCATCGGGGAAATCTGCCATTGCACGCTTTGAAAACACAGGCAAAGGGGATCCATCATTGGCGAGCAAGGCCGGGTTAAACCGGATGCTTTCATAAAACCTGGGCTGTAGCTGAAAATGGGCAGCGATGCGCCTTACCTGTATTTCGTGTTCCTGTCCGGCGAAAAGACGGGCTGCTTTTACGGGACGACCATTGTATTGCAGGTAGCAAAGACAATCCTGCTTCAACTCATCGGTTGTGAGCAAAGCGGTGTTGAAAGGGTTCAGGCTGATACACCAGGTGCCCGTTGACAACAGCAAGAATGGTTCTGAAAAACTATCGAGGTAGGGAATAAGTGCCGCTGAACTATCGTGCAGTCCGCTCCCGCAAAGTACGACCGGTGTTTGAATGGCCGGAAACACGTTATCGCAGGAAACCAGTGGGGCCAACTTTCCAAGCATGTCTGCTTCGCTTACCCATGCGTGGTAGTCGCCCGCCGCAAAATTCCAGAGGGCCGTATGACATCCGATGCTGGTGATATCCGTTACCGCTCTACCCGTAAGGAGGAAGCTAAGAAATTGAGGGAGATGCAGTGAATATTTGATTTGCGCAAATAATTGCGGCTTTTGTTGTTTCAACCGATACAACTGCAATCCCGAATTGAGGTTACCCAGCGCCGGCGAAGCCGTGGCCAGTGAAAAAGCATCAGTTCCACCCCAGCGCGCGTGAAGAGAGGCCTGCAAGCTATCAGGATATGGCTTCAGGTAATTGTATAAAGGGGTTATCGGTTTGCCTTTATCATCGAGGTGGACAAAGCTTGCACCGTACGCAGAAAAATTAACAGCGCTCACCGGCAGTTTATCGTCCTGCAATCGCTGTAAGGATTGCCGCATCCAGGCAACCAGTGCAGACAAATCTTCGCAGGGGTCACCGTCTTCATCGGCGATTTCGTCGAACCGGGCCGACTGTTCATGGATCAGTTCAAAGTTGCTGTCGAATACCAGCAACTTTTTGTTGGTCTTACCAATATCAAAGATGGCAATGGCCTCCACGTATCCCCTTTTAGTAATGTTTGAATTTACAATCCAGTCGCTACCGACTTACTGCCTCTCTCCTTCGTCAATTGTCCGCGTGCATCCAAATCGCGGTACAGTCGCAACGGAGCCAATGCAGCCCCGGCGCGCAGCCTGGCTTCTGCTACCAGCGGCCTGGTATCGGTTCGGTATGCATCCTGCAGAATTTCCTGTGCCAGCGCGGTATCATTTGCTTCCTGTGCGGCACTGAGTGCAGGCTGGTCAACCAGCAGGGCCTGGGCATACGCAATTTTTATGGCTTCCACCGATTGCAGGAGATCTTCCAGTGGATCTTTTACATTGTGCGATGCATCGATCATCCAGCCCAGGTCACGCGCATGGTTCATATTTCGTTCATCCATGCCCGTTACCAGTTCATTAAAAATCAGGAAAAGCTGGTAGGGATTGATGCTGCCCACCGTAAGATCATCGTCACCGTATTTGCTGTCGTTGAAATGGAAGCCGCCCAGTTTACCTTCACCCAGCAGGAGTGCTACAATTTGTTCAATATTGGCATTGGCCAGGTGATGGCCCAGGTCCACCAGGGTATAGGCTTTCGGACCGAGCTTATTGGCATAGAGCAGTGATTGTCCCCAATCGCCCACTGTCATCGAATAAAAGTTTGGCTCAAATGCCTTGTATTCAACAAACATCTTCCAGTTGTCCGGCAATGCGGCATAGATTTCCCGTAAACCGTCAAGGGTACGCTGGAAGGCTTTTCTGAAATTGAGCTGACCCGGAAAGCATGAACCATCACTCAGCCAAACCGTCAGCGAATCTGAACCCAGTGCAATGCCGTGTTTGATTACTTCGATGTTATGGTCGATCGCCTGCTGCCGTACTTTTTTATCAGTATGCTGCAGCGAACCGAATTTATAACTGTGGGCCTGGCCCGGCTGATCCTGGAAGGTATTGGAGTTCACAGCGTCGAAACGTAATCCAAACCCGGCTGCCAGTTCCTGTATGGCTTTCGGATCACCGGGAATATCCCAGGGGATGTGCAGGGAGATGGCGCCACTGGAGCGGTTAAGGGCATGCAACAATCCGACGTCTTCGATTTTTTGTTCAAGATTGCCCGGTTCACCCGACCCGGAAAAACGTCCGAACCTGGTACCGCCGGTACCCAATGCCCAGCTCGGAATGGCAATTTGAAAGTCGGTAAGTTTTTGAATAACCGCCTCTGCGTTTTTCAACTGCGGCAGCAATGCAGCGATTTTTTGCTGGTGCTGTTGCTGGTATTGCTTATTGTGTTCCTGGATTCTTTCCGAAGCTAACTTCATGTGCAATCGTTTGGTAGTTGTTAGGGCAAATAGAATACTTCCTTTAAAGGTAGGCTGATCGGTGAATTGTCGGGATTGGTTTCCATGATATCCGCCATATAGGCCCACCATTTTTGCATGATGGGGTTTTCGGGTAAGCTGTCGAGGGCGGATGGATCGGTTGCCTCCAGGACGCCAAACAAACTATTGGTACTTTCATCCAGGAAAATGGAATAATTGCTGATACCGTTTTTCCGGAGCAGTTGAGCCAGTTCCGGCCAGATTTCATCGTGCCGTTTCCGGTACTCGTCTTCCTGACCTTTGAACAGTTGCATTTTAAACGCTAACCTTGCCATAGGTGATTCATTTTTTGCTAGCGGAGAAAAGCCATCGCCACGCCGCCATCTACATTGAGTACGTTTCCGGTCGATTTATTGAGCAGGCCGCCGACAAAAGCGAAACATGCATTGGCAATATCTGCCGGCAGAATGATTTCATTGAGCAGGGTTCGCTTTGCGTAGTAAGAAGGAAGTTCTTCTACTTTTATTCCATACGCTTTTGCCCTTCCTTCTGCCCAGGCACCGGCCCAAATCTTACTATCAGCAATGACCGCATCGGGGTTAACGGTATTAACGCGAATCCTGTCTTTCCCCAGTTCGGCGGCGTTTAACCGCGAGAGATGGATTTGTGCTGCTTTGGCTGAACCATAGCCGGCATTGTTCGGCCCGGATACCAGTGCATTTTTGCTGACGATATTGAGGATATCACCGCCAATCTTTTGTTTGCGCATGGTATTCACCGCCGCCTGCGTGATAAAGAACTGTCCTTTTACGAGTACATCGTATAAAAGATCCCAATCCTTTTCAGTATGTTCCTCAATTGGTTTGGAAATGGAGAGCCCGGCGCAGTTCACCACGATGTCTACGCCGCCAAATGCAAGTGCCACCTTATCAAAAGCGTCATTGATCGCTTTCTGACTGGTTACATCCAGCAGGGCATCGGTAAATACGTCTTTGCCGTATTGCTTTGCGAACTCTTGTTTGGCAGTGGCCAGCCGATCTGCATCGTTATCATTCACTACTATGCAGGCACCTTCATCGGCAAATCGCTGCGCTATTGCTTTTCCAATTCCCCCGGCGCTTCCGGTAATGAGGGCCACCCGCCCTGAAAGCGGACGTGGTTTCGGCATGCGTTGCAATTTCGCTTCTTCGAGCAGCCAATATTCAATGTTGAAGGCTTCCTGTCGCGGCAAAGATGTATAGGATGAAACAGCTTCTGCTCCTTTCATCACATTGATCGCATTGATATAAAACTCTGCCGCTACGCGGGCAGTTTGCTTGTCTTTTGCAAAACTGAACAAGCCTACGCCGGGATAAAGAATAATCACCGGGTTGGCATCGCGCATGGCCGGGCTGTTTGGATGCTTACAGGAATTGTAGTAGTCTGCGTACATCCTGCGGTAATCAGCAAATGAGGGTGCCAGCCTTTCACTGATCGCAGTGGTATTGCTGATATCTTCTGACGGCTTCAGGTTCAGCACAAGCGGACTGATCTTCGTACGCAGGAAATGGTCGGGGCAGCTGGTGCCCATGGGTGCGAGGCGATCCAGATCGTTTGAGTTGATAAACTCCAGTACACGTTCATCGTCGGTAAAATGCCCAATCATGCCTTTGCCTGCACCATGAAAAGCATCGGTATCGGCACTGGAACAGAAGCCACGCAGCAGCGGTGCGAGCGAAGCCGCTTGTTGCAGTCGTTCAGCCTTCGGCACTGCATTGATTTTTTGACCGCCAAACACCGGTCCTTTTTTTCCTGTATTATCTTCCAGGTAGGCCGCGCAACGTTCAATAACTTCCAGGGTATTGATATAACTATCATAGGCTGTATCTCCCCAGGTAAACAGGCCATGGGAGCCCAGCATGATGCCGCGGATACCCGGGTTTTCGTCCAGGCATTGTTTCAGTTTGAGACCGAGATCGAAACCCGGGCGTTGCCATTCTACCCAGCCAATACTGCCATTGAACAATTCCTGCGTGATTTTTTTGCCATCTTTCGCCGCGGCGATAGCGATGGCTGCATCCGGGTGCAGGTGGTCGATGTGCTTAAAAGGTAAAAATCCGTGCAGGGGTGTATCGATCGAAGGCGCCTTGGAATCGAGATCGTAAATACAATGGTTGAACAGTGCCACCATTTCATCTTCGTGTTCCAGGCCGCGGTAAATATGCTTCAGGCTGCGCAGGCGATCAACGTATAAGGCGGCGAGCCCGCTTCTCTTCATCGTTCCCAGGTCGCCGCCGCTTCCTTTTACCCACATGATTTCGGTGGGGTTTCCGGTGAGCGGATCGGTGGCCATGGCTTTACAGGAAGTATTTCCGCCGCCATAGTTGGTTAACCGCAGGTCGGCACCCAGTAAGTTCGAGCGGTACACGAGCAATGCCACTTCATCGCCGGCCAATGCGGCGGCTTTTTCATCGTCCCACAAATAACTCACATGTTTAAACTGCTTTGCTGTACTAACGGACATGATCAATTGTTTTTCTGATTGAACGATTTATTTCGATTGGTGGAGTGAATTACCCCACCCTACCAGCAGCACGGATACAACGATGGTGATAATCCCCATCGTAATCCAGCCAATGGTTTTTTTATTAGTACCCTTCCACTCTTTTAAAACGATGCCCCACATATTCGCGGTAAGGATAATAAAGGCCATGTGGAGAATCCATGAACTCGGACCGTTACCAAGGCGGCTCTCACCCATGCCGTAAAAAAAGAATTGCAGGAACCAGGTGGTACCCGCGAGGGCAGCGAAAATATAATTGGACAGAAGCGGTGTTTTCTTGTTTGTATAATCACCAAAGGTTTTATTGCGCGCGTTGAGCAGCATGCACCAGATAAAGTTGGTGCTGAGTCCGCCCCAGAGTACCACCACATACGTAACATTGTTTTGATAGAGAAAATTCCCCTCGCCCGGATGCGCCGTTTGCCAGAGTGTATTGGCCGTTTCCGCCATGGGCTTTCCTGCTTCCAGTCCAAAATTGAAGCAGGCGCTGAGGATACCCGATACGATGGAGACGAACAGGCCCAGTCCGAATTTATATTCAGTGGATGCCTGCATTCCGTGCGGATCGGTGGACGCGCAAAGTTGTTTTTCTTTCAGCATCCCTGCTTTTCCACAAATGATGATGCCGATAACACAAAGTGCGAGCCCGGCCATTACGGTGAGTCCCCAGCGGGAACCTACCAGCATGCTAAAAGTATCCTTCCCGTCTTTGGGGAAGACGTCGTAATAAATAGAAGGAATCAGCGCACCGAAAACCATGCAAAGGCCAAGTATGATACTGCTACCGAGTGATACGCCCAGGTAGCGTACGCCGAGGCCATAGGTAAGTCCGCCAATACCCCATAACACACCAAAGACATAGGTGAGGAAGATAGTGCCTGTACCTGTGTTCCTGATGATTTCGGCAAATCCCGGGATGGTTATCCAGGCAGCCAGGGGAGGTACAATCAGCCAGGAAAACAAGCCACCGATGATCCAGTAGCTTTCCCAGGCCCAGCCTTTGACTTTTTTATAGGGAATATAAAAACTACCGGACGCAAAGCCCCCGATAAAATGAAAAATGACACCTAGTAAAACACCCATTGTTTGAAATTTTTCAATATGGCAGCAAAAGATGGGTAAAAATAATGGCCGGGTACAGCAATTCCATCATGTACCATCATGTTAGCGCTTTTTGTGTACTTTCAGCGCTACGAAACCAGCCGGGAACCCTATTATTCAGCAACGGGGCCTGGTCAAATCCAGCTTCCTGCAACAGCGCTTGAACATGAAAAAAGATTCTATTTTCCAGCACCTGTTCATCGATTACTATTCGGCCACACCGAAATACCTGCAGCTGGCCAATTCTATCGTGAAGGCCATTGCTGCCGGGAAAATTCATAAAGACGAAATCCTGCCATCCATTAATGAACTTAGCTTCGAATTCGAAATATCCCGGGATACGGCGGAAAAGGGTTATAAGCACCTGAAAAAAATTGGCGTGCTGGGCTCGGTGCCGGGCAAAGGCTATTTTGTTAAATCGACCGAACTCAACCAGCAGTTGAAAATATTCCTGCTGTTCAATAAGCTCAGCGCCCATAAGAAAATTATTTATGACGCATTTGTGGCGGCACTGGGCGAAACCGCCTCGGTGGATTTCTATATTTACAACAACGATTTTGCGTTCTTTAAAAAATTGCTCGAAAACCGGAAAGATGATTATACGCATTATGTCGTCATTCCGCATTTTATGGAGGGTGGTGAGAACGCCCATGAAATCATCAATGCCATTCCCCGTGAAAAACTGGTATTACTCGATATCCTGGTGCCGGGCGTAGCGGGTGAATATGGTGCGGTGTATGAAGACTTTGAAAAAGATATATACGAGGCATTGGAACAGGCGCTCCCCCAACTGAGCAAGTACCATACTTTAAAGATCATTTTCCCCGAATACACCTATCACCCGAAAGAAATATTGAAAGGGTTCAGCAGGTTTTGTCACCAATATGCATTTAACAGTAAAATTGTGCACCATATCAGCAGTGAACCGGTACAGGAAGGCGAAGTCTATATCAACCTGATGGAAAATGACCTGGTTCTGCTGATCGAAAAAATTCTCACTACAAAACTGAAAGTAGGCCGCGATGTAGGCGTTATTTCGTACAACGAAACGCCGATGAAAAAGATTATTCTGAACGGGATTACTACTATTTCAACCGATTTCCAGATGATGGGTGAAGCGGCGGCGCGGCTGGTACTGGACAATTCACATGCGCATATAGCCATACCATTTCACCTCACCTTGCGCGCATCATTGTAACATTCACCGT
>JAGWTK010000320.1 GCA_028876035.1 Bacteroidota bacterium | reverse complement strand
AAGCGGCTGATGGGGCCGCTGAGTTTACGTCTCAAAAAATCCCGCAGCATACTTATACCCTGATGTAGATTTTCTTTTGATCCAATATCCTCGCGATCATCCAGTAAAAACAAACGATAAAGATGGCATACAACACTGATCCATTGTTGGGGTTACCCGGAATGAGTTTGAACACATGGTCATACAGCGCGGCAAATGCGTTGGTGTACACGGGCTTTCCGTTTTCGTTGAAATGATCGGTCCAGCGTGCCAGTCCAAGTAACCGGGGTAAAAATCCACTGAGGAAAAATATAAAGAGCGGGTTCTTGCCAAATACATCGAAGAAGCGGGTGATCGCATTTTTTGCACCGGCCGCACGGATTTCTATCAGGTAGATCAACGTGCTGAGAATAAAGATGGCCAATCCACTGGTGTAGAGCACAAAGGAACTGGTCCATATTTTTTTGTTGATGGGGAATACCATGTGCCAGCAGAAGCCGGTAAAGATGAGTACGCCGGCCACCACGAAAAGCCGGGTACAGGTTTCGAAACTTTTCCCGGATTCGCGTATATACCTGCCCGTGAGATACCCGAAAATAACGCCGGCGATAGCCGGGAAGGTACTCATGATGCCTTCGGGGTCGAAGGGAATACCTTCTCCCTTGTACATATGCGGAATATCCAGGATGGCTTTGTCGATAGCGGTGCCGAACCAACCGCTGATCGAAAACGGATCAGCCGGATTGCCCAGCAGGCAGGCCATCCAATAGAGCAGCAACAGTGAGCCTGCTGCCACAAAGGCACCGGCGGGTTTGAGGTAGTAGATGATCAATGACGCGAAGCAATAGCAAATAGCAATGCGTTGCAATACGCCTAAAATGCGGATGCCTTTTGTAGGATCGGTTGGATCGGTCCAGTGCCGGAACTGCAGGTGGTCATTGCTCCAGCCAATAAAGGGCGACCAGTTGAGGAAAAGGCCGATGGCAAAAATCAACAGTGTGCGGCGAAATACTTTTTGGAGAAAAACTGTTTGTCCGGCTGCTTCCATTTTCGGCATTACAAAGGCCATGGCATTGCCTACTGCAAATAAGAAAAAGGGGAACACCAGGTCGGTGGGGGTACAGCCATGCCAGGGCGCATGTTCCAATGGTTGGTAGATATGCTGCCAGCTGCCCGGGTTATTCACCAGGATCATAAAAGCAACGGTGGCACCACGAAAAACGTCGAGGGAATAAAAGCGTTGGTTCACCATAGGAAGGTAAGGATAATTTATCGCGCTTATTTCTTGCTTACAACATACCGTCTATCCGTCCAGGCAAAACATAGGGGCGGTTCTAAAACGGGAATGACCGGACTATTGTCGAACTAATGTCGATCAAATTGATCGCGATTAAACAGCCTCAACAACACGTTTACCTGCCCTTTCGGGTCATTTGCGGTGCCGTTGCTGTTGAAACGGATTAAAAAACCGCCGGGACAACCACGTTATGTAACTGGAATAATTGCTGAAAAGATTAAAATACAGCTATTTGCCGCGCGGTTTGGATATTAAAATATGCCTATATTTGCACGCATCGCGAATAATAGACTGGCAGATGGATAGCTTTGCAGCCGTTTGCTGAATCGAAAAAATTCCTGTGAAGAAAGACGTATTCCGTTGCTTTTTAAACATTTGGGGAGGGTATAAGTAGTAACCACAAGTACTACTTATACCCTTTACACTTTTTTGACCAGTATTTTTTCGGTTTATTTTTTTGATTATCAATCAGTTGCGACAGTAAAATGTAACTGAGAGTGGCGAAGCTATGTATTGACATCGTCTCGACAATTTGAGCGCTGAACACTTATCCTAACAATTATGGGACGAGAAAAGAGGTGGCTGGCAGTGTATACAAAGCCGCGCTGGGAGAAAAAAATCAATCAACAATTGGGCGAACTCGGCATTACCACGTATTGTCCTCTGAATCGGGTGCACCGGCAGTGGAGTGATCGTGTTAAGTTGGTGGAAGAGCCGCTCTTCAAGTCGTATGTGTTTGTGCAGGTCAGCAAACAGGAAGAGTTAACCGTGCGGAAAGTGCCTGGTGTGTTCAATTTTGTGATGTGGCTGGGCAAACCTGCGGTGGTGCGGCAGTTGGAAATTGAGAAAATAAAGCGTTTTCTCCGGCAGCATACCGATGTTGAAGTGTTAAGCATTCCACTGGCACCAAAGATGCGGGTAGTCATCAACGCGGGTGTATTGATGGACCGCAAAGCAATTGTAATACGTGCGAACCAAAAGCTGGTGGAACTGGAGATTGAAAGCATGGGCACGAAATTGATCGCTTTTGTAGATCGCAAGGACATTACACCGCTGCACAATCCCTACGAGCGGATGGATTAGCGTTAGCTGGTTTTTTACAACTGGTTTAAACTTTTACTATGATAAAAACAGGCCTGAATTTTATGGGAGTGCTGCTGGTGGTGATGGTGCTGGGCTCCTGCGGCAATATCAAAAACTTGCAGTACATGCAGGGTGGATTTGATACGACGAAGCTTAGTAGTTATACACTTCCGCCGATAATGATACAAAAAGGCGACTTGCTGAGCATCACGGTTTTTAGTGATAACCCTGCTGCCACTGCCATCTATAACCAATCAGCTTCAACAACGGCAGCGCCCGCTTCAGGGACCGGAACGATGGTACCGGCCAATTCGAGTCCGGCCGCCGGCGGCTATTTAGTCGATGACGACGGGAATATTCAGTTTCAGGGTTTGGGAAAACTTCATGTCCAGGGTCTTACAAAAGCGGGTCTCACGGACTTATTGAATACACGCCTCAGCCCGTTTTTGCAGAATCCTTATTACACCATCCGCTTTTTGAATTATAAGATCACCGTTATCGGGGATGTTGCTAAGCCGGCTGTATACTCTATACCCTCCGAAAGGATAAATGTTCTTGAGGCGATTGGGCTTGCCGGTGATTTGAACATAACTGCACGACGCGACAATATCAGGATCATCCGTGAACAGGACGGTAAGCGCAGTTTTGGCGAAATCGATCTCAGGAAGCCCGATATTTTTGCGCATCCTTTCTACCAGTTGCAGCAGAATGATATTATTTATGTTGACTTTAATAAAACAAAGGCAGCAGCCAATGATGCAGTAGTGATCAGAAACATCGGCCTGGCTACAAGCATTATATCAACCATCGCCATAATCGTTACCGTACTGAAAAGGTAATAACGCCTACAATTATGTCAGAAACATTGAACGAATACGGGCAGGGAAAGCAGCAGAGTTTTACGCCCAGGGAGTTATTACTTAAATACCTCCCCTATGTGCCCTGGATAGTCATTTCAACGGCGCTGATGCTGATGTTGGCTTATGTCAAACTCCGGTACTCAGTAAATATCTATAATGTGTCGGGTAAGCTCCTGGTGGCACGGAATACAAACAGAAGCACCGGGGACAAATTCGATGATATATTCATGATGCAGTCGAGCAGCAATAACCTGAACAATGAAATGGAGATCATTCGTTCAAAATTGGTGGCGGCAAGAGTTGTAAAGTCGCTGGGACTTCAGCTGAGCTACGCAAATAAGGGAAAAATCCGGACATCTTCGGTACACCCGAGAGATATGCCTTTTGAATGGCAGATATTGACACTGAAAGACTCATCCAAATCGATACAGTATTTCGTTACAGCGGTTAGTGACCGTCAATATCGGTTGAATATGAGACCCGAATTATACAATTATAACCAAACGGTAAGCTTACCTGATTGTGACTTCAAACTTTTAAAAACACAAGTATCGCTCAATAATTTTGCAAGCAATGAATTCACAATTGCCTGGACGCCGACAGACGCTTTGGCTGGATCACTTAGTGGCAGCATTAAGGTTGATCGGGTAGGTGATTTTTCGGACGTATTGGCGATTTCCTATGTTACAGAGAACACTCGGATAGGGGTTGATATCGTCAATAGCTACATGCGCGAGTACCAACAGTTTGGACTGGAAGACAAAAAGCAGCAGGCCGATAACACGCTCAGCTTTATTAATGATCAATTGGATACTGTAAAAACCGAACTGGGTGGTGTGGAACGCAACCTCCAGAGTGCGAGGGAACGGAACCGGGTTTTTGCGCCGGAGCAACAGTCTTTGCTTTACTTCAATGAATTGTCTGAAAGCAACAAGCAAATTACAGAACAAACGGTTCGGCTAAAAGTGGTTGATTACCTGATACGGTATATTACTGATAAGAAAAATGTGTACAGATTGGTGCCTAGTACGCTTGGTATAGAAGAGCCTTCACTTTTGCAACAAATAGCAGAATTTAACAAGCTGCAGCTGGAACGGGAGACGGCCCTCAAAACAACAACGGAGGCCAACCCCATGATTGTATCACTCAACACAGGAATTGATAAAATCAGGGCCGACATGCTGGAGAACCTCAACAACGTTAGACATACCTACCTGGTTGCGCTCGACGATTTGAAGCGCAAAAGCACTGGTGCTAACAGTGAAATCAGTACGATACCGGGGAAAGAAAAGCAATTGCTGGAAATTACAAGGCAGCAAAAAATACTACAGGAACTGTTTTCTTTCCTGCTTCAAAAAAAGCTGGAAACCTCGATTTCATCTGCTTCTACCATCTCCAATATCCGGGTGCTGGAACCGGCTGTAGCTTCCGGTGATCCAGTTTCACCCAACCGAAAAGGGCTTTATACACTTGCGCTCATGCTAGGCATTGCGCTGCCAGCGAGTATTATTTTGCTGAAAGAATACCTGAACGATAAGGTGAAATCGAAAGAGGACGTTGAGAAACTTACATCCACACCTGTAGTAGGCGAAGTAAGCCATGCTGATGAAGGTGGGGCACTTGTTGTTACTAAGAATAACCGGCAATATATTGCTGAACAGTTTCGTATCATTCGTTCGAATTTTCAGTATATACTTCCCAAAACAGAGAAGCCCGTTATCCTGGTCACCTCTTCATTCAGTGGTGAAGGAAAGTCTTTTGTTTCCACTAACCTTGGTGCTGTACTTGCCATTTCCGGCAAGCGAACGGTGGTGCTGGAATTTGATATTCGCAAACCAAAGATCATGGAAGGTCTTGGGCTCAACGAACGAAAAGGCATTACCAATTTCATAGTCGGTTCATT
>JAGWTK010000319.1 GCA_028876035.1 Bacteroidota bacterium | reverse complement strand
GCAAATCGGGCAATACTTCCTGCAATTGGGCACCAGCAACAATGCCGCGATGCTGTACGTGAATAATAGCAACGATACCAGCAAGATGTTTAAGGGCGTAAGGATTACCGGCAGCACGTTCAACTGGTTTGTGAACGCTCCGGTTATAAATAACGTTAATAACGGTGGCTACAATCTTGTTGAAGACCTGGAAATAGACAACAACACAATTAAAAATCTGACCGATACAACCACGCAGGCGCCTGGGTTTTATTCCGGTACCGGCTTGCGATTTTACATTCACCACAATTTTATCGACAGTTTCCAGGCAAATGCGACTGCTTGCAGGTGTGTGCACACCGAACCTTTTTATATCAACGGTGGCTTTGGCGAATGCGCGTACAATGTTCAAAAAGACAGTTACGGCAGCTTGCTTAGAGTATATCCCGCTGAATACCCAGGCCGCGCTGGATGCGATACAGGCACCGTTGAAATCCACGATAATTTTTTGCAGTATCAACTTGGATACGCTGGATTTGAAGGTAACGACCTTATATCCGCAGCACTTACTTCATTGGGCTTTGTCAATACCAGCATTACGGTAAATGTCTATCAAAATACGCTGCAAGGCTCAAAGGTGTATGTGTATAACTCCGCACACCCGCGCACTCCGCCATATTCACCGTGGAATCCGGGACTTTACGATGCGTTCATAGGCAACAGCAAAGTCCGCAACAACCTGGCAATCGATATCGCCAATGATTCTAACTATGCGGCCTATGCGACTCGCGCATTTATCAACACCATGAGCAGGGCGGGCAGCGATACTTCTGGCAATCGTACTTATCACTATGCAATTGACGCCGGTTACGATAGCACCAACGCGCCGGCAATACTGCCAACATCCCCGCTTCGAAACTCAACCTTTAGTGTGACGCCGTACAGCTACAAAGCGCTCAACGGCGTAAGTCGCACTGGTCCGGGAACGGATGAACCAGGCGCATATAAATACATATTCATTAGCCCCGATGGCCCGAAACGGTACAGGGGGAGATTTAAAATCACTAATTGATGCTAAAAAGGACAATTACCATCGGAGAGGCTATTGTATCAGCACTGACGCTGTTAGGTGTGATCATCGGATTTTATACGCATGTTCAAATAGCACTTAGCGAAATGAACTTGCGGTTGAACATCCTGGAAAGTGGGAAAGTAGAAGCGCAACAACGAAACGAGAAAATTGATAACAAGCTGGAGGCGATATCGAACGGCATCAACGACATCAAAATTCAACTCAATAATAAACAAGATAAAAAGTAAACTATGCCTGGAACAACCCTCAGTATTGACAATACAAATAAACCGGCTCCCAAGTGGTTTAGACGCTTGAAAAAAGCAGTCATTATTCTCACAGTTGCAGCCAACGTCATGATAGGAAGCTGGGGTATAAAAGATGCCCTGCTCGTTGCGCGACTACAGTTGTGGTGCACCGTTGGGATTGTGGCAATCCTTGAAGCTTTCGAAGCGTTGCTTGCAAACGGGGATGACTATACGAGCAATGCCAAATTCATTGCAGATGAAGCCGAAGCTATAAAGCAAAATCGAAATTCAGTTGGGTAATTAATCATCAAAACAAACAAGATATGAAACCTCAGTTCAAGTATTTTTTTGGTGGCGCGGCAATAATGGCCGGCGCCTTATGTGCAATCCGATTCGCAGGAGATGCAAGGTTCGCAATCGGAACTATCATTCTTTCGCTGGCTGCAGGTCTTACCTGCGCGCTGGTATATAACAACAACCAAAAGAAGTTCCAACAGGTAGAGAAGTCTGTAACCGATGAAGTGAAAAAGCAAGTGTCATGAAACGCGGCGGCTATATACTAACGGCCATCGCCAGCTTTCTACTCGGCTACTTCCTGGCGGGTAATTGCATTGGCAAGAGTAAATCCGACAAAGAACTTTTAGCTACTCAGGACACCTTGCATCAAGTTCGTGGCGAGTTGAAGCTAAAGGATAGCGCGTTGAATAATATGACTGCCGCTGCCACTGATGCGGGGTATGAGGCACTGCAGGCAAACATGCAGGTAGATACTTTACAGAAGCAGGTAAGATATTGGCAAGCCTACGCCGGCCAGCTGGCAGCAGATCATTGGAGGTTCAGAGATGCGAAAGACACAGCAAATTACATTATCAACTGCGACCAGATGGCTGGACAATTATCTCTCAGCCGCGACAGCGTGCACAATTTGCAGGCGGCCATCAATGCGCTGAATTACGGGATAGATCATTACCAGGATAAGAGTGCTGAATACCAGCAAAAGCTCGATTCTGTTAACCGGGAATTGTTATCACTGAAAAATGATTACCGGGCTTTGGCGGATCATGCCATCGCTCAGGTCGACACGGTTACCGCTGCCATCCTGCATGAGAAGTATAAGCCTCAGATCTATTTTGGCGGCACAATTCAGACGTCGCTTGGTTTCGGTCCGAAGACGCAGATCGTCTCTGGCCGGAATATGTATGGCGGCTCTGTTCTTTTCGGCCCGAACAAACCGGTTTATCAGTTTAATTATCTCCGCCAGATCAATTTTCGCAAACCACATTTTTAATAAATCAAAAACTGCACATCATGAAAACGTTCTTTAAATTTTTGTTGTTGGCGATTCTGCCGACAGTTGTTTCACTTATTGCTATTGTAATTGTGGCATCATCTAAACAGCCGGAAGTGGTTCACATTGCCGCCGGCACAATCAAAGGCTATAAAAACGCACCCGAACAATGGCAAGTAACCGCATCGCCACGCCTTCGCTGGGATTCCCATAGCAAAGTGACGGTGTGGATCGGGCTGGTTGTTTTCTTGATCGGTGCTGCAATCGGGTACCTGTTTGAAGTGGCAAAAAAAGACAAAGGCACCGGAAGGGGTTTCGTTTTCGGATCATGGGCCGCTGGATTGCTGCTGATTTTTGGTAGCTATTCCGGAAATTATTACAGCTCACATTGGACAAAGCAGCTGGACACGTCAACTTATGAGGCTAACAAAGCAGACCTGGATAACCTGTTCAAATGATCATTACCCTGCTCTACATAACCCTTGCAACCGCGGCAGCTGCCGGCATTGAAGCCGTACGCATTAAAGACAGCTGGGGGAAGGTGACGAATATCGATCATGTGAAAAGCATTGCCATTTATTGCGCTTTGATGGTCGGCGTATTCTTAGTGCACCAGTTTAAAATCGGATGGTACACCAGTACCATGTTTGTAGGTGGTGCACTATCGGTGCGACTGCTCCTTTATGCACCGCTGTTGAATGTGTTTCGAGGAAAATTTTTGGAGTATATGAGCAGTAAATCCTCGAGCAAGGTTGACAGCTGGATCGAAACTTTCATCGTACAGCGCGCCATCGGTGCTGCCGGCGTCGTGCTGTACTTATTACTTAACTGGCTTATATGAACACCGCGGAACAAAAGCCAATCGCAGCAAAGCCGGTATTTTATGCAACCGCTTACCTGCCATTGAAAGAAATCGCCCGCGAGAAAGGCTACAACCTCCTAATTAACGGAAGCCTCAACCGGGACATGGATTTGGTGGCCATCCCGTGGTCGGATGAACCGGCAAAAGAAGTAGACCTGATTAAAGCATTCGACCTATACCTGCGCGATACCTGTTATGCGGACGGATGCGAAGAGCATGGATATATGCACAAGGTTTTACCTGGAGGCCGAAGCTCTTGGGTAATAAATCTAAATCGCCGTATTCGCTGGAACAATTTAACCGACGAGCAATGGTACCTCGATATTTCAATTACACCCTTCATCAAAATAGATAAACATGACGCAGCCTAACATCACCCGGGATGAAGCACTGAAACTTATAGCGCCGTTTAACCGTACCGAGAAACTTGTTTTCCTTGGCATTCGTGGGTATTATAAAAAGTCCATGGGCGACCTCGATTCCAACGATATCGGCATCTATGACGACGCCATCTGCATTATCAGCCCAGATTATTTCGGCGCCTTCAATGGCAACACAGATCCTTCGAAGATGAAGGTGGGCATTGCAACAGTCAAGGCGCCACAGGTGATCATGTTCCGGCAGGGCATCCATGGCGTGAGTCATGCGCCGGCAGCGGTCGTGGAAAAGATGCGAAAAACGAAAGCAAACGACCCGGCATACCCTCGCACGTACTGGGCCTTTCGGCAAGACAGCAACGTGACTGTCATACGCCATGGCCAGGGAGAGTTTACTGATAATCCGCAGGCGCGTTTCTGGATCGATCTTCACCAGGGCGGTGAATGGACGACCAGCTCGGAAGGGTGCCAGACTATCATTAAAAGCCAGTGGCTGAATTTTAAGAACCAAGGATATCACTGGATGAATGTATACGGCCAGGAGCAAGTGCCTTATATCCTGATCGATAATCCGCAGTAAGCAGTCAGTTTTCTCATAAGCAGTTAGTTGGTTTTTTCGGCCCCTGTTTCTACAGGGGCTTTTTTGCGTAAAAACACGCAATTTAATCACTTTCATAAAAATAGTTGTCTAAAAATTTGGACAAAACAAAAAAGCAGTGTATATTGCATCATCATTTAACACACAGGGCGGGCGCCCTTCCCAAAAACCCCGGAACCGCAACCGTATAATGGCGATTGAAAAAATGACAACTTCTTTCAACTTTTGCATTCAGGGTCAAAATGAAAAACATTCAGGTTCAGCAATTATTGTTCCTACATCATTAGATGTTAATAATGCTGCAAAACAAGCATTCGAAAATGATGGGGATGATCGCGATGTAACTGTTCGTGCAATTGGTGTATGCGATGGGCCTGATCAACCTGGGTATAAGGCTACGTATACAGTCTATGCGACTTACACTGACAGCGGCAGCGATGATTATTATTACTTTGCTGTCATGGCTACCAGTCAAGAACTTTAATCACCAATGCCCGGCTAACCACCGGGCTTACCTCAAAACACCATCATGAAATCAAAATACGGTACTGAAATAATGAAGGATGAAGAGTGCCTGTTGTTTGTCGAGACTGCAATTGAAAATGGTAGCGATGTAAAAGAAGCTGTTGACGATATGAGAATGATTGACAACTTATTATCAGTAGAACGAAATCACATTCTAGCGGTCGGTTTCGTAAAAA
>JAGWTK010000318.1 GCA_028876035.1 Bacteroidota bacterium | reverse complement strand
CAAGATACCCGGACTGGAGATGAAATTAAAGGCGGTGGAGATGGACTTCCTCTACAAAGATTCCTATACACAGGAAATTCCGGAAGCCTATGAAACGCTGTTGCTCGATGTGCTGGAAGGTGATTCCACTTTGTTCATGCGGGCCGACCAGGTAGAAGCCGCCTGGAAGGTGGTGATGCCCGCCATCACTGCCTGGAAACGTTCTCCTTCCAAACAACTGCGGTTCTACGAGCCCGGTAGTTGGGGACCGGCGGCTGCAAAAAATTTGCTGAAACCATTTGCGAAGGACTGGATATTGTTACCCGGTGTTCAGGATACAAATCCATCCAGCCATTGAGGATCGCTCATTTGTTTGGCGATGCGGGCGATATCGCCTGATTTGGTGACCAGGGTATCGTTCAGGTCGGCGCGAAAGCCATTGCCCGATTCCATGATATACGCCGCCATTTGTGCTCCGATCAATTGCATCAAATCAAATTTGCTGGTATCGGCCATGTCGATGTTTCCCAGCACTTGTTCGTTGAGATCATGCAACCAGGCACTCCCATATACTTTGGGATCGAGGCCATCTGTATTGGGTAACTTTTTCATGGCTGCAGGGTCCAATGATACCTGGTAACGCCGGAAATCGATGGTTTGGCTGATCACCGGCGACCGAAAAGCATCTACCTGCATCGCACTCGCGTCCTGCCCGGTTTGCGTCATCAGCCAGTTCAGCCAGAATTTGATATCAATGGCCTTGGGATTGATGGCTTCCATGGGGTGCAGGAATTGGCGCGAAATGCCGGTGCCAAAACTAAAAAGCACGATGTCGGTGATCGGGTAGGCCGAACGATCGACTCTTTTATCCGCCCGGCTATACGATACTGCTTCCATGAATGCAGCCAGTGCAGGATTGTTATAGGTGGTGGTGCCACCATCCACAAATCGTTCAAGGGGATAGAAGTAGGTAGGCGCACTCATGGTGGCCTCCATGACCGCTCGGAGTAATACGTCTTTATAAGTGCCATACCAGCTGCTATCGTCCTGGAGAAAGCAGGAGAAAAAAGTTTCTTCCGCTGCCGACATATCTTTCGCTGTGATCATCAGATCCAGCTTATGCAGCGCACAGGATTCTTGCAGCGTGGCATTGCCGATCAGTTCCTTCAGGCGTTGCCGGTATTTCGATTTTGAGAATGCAGGCGGGTTCAGAAACCGGTTGTGCAGGAACCGGTGATCAAAAACTTCATTTACCAGGCCAATGTACAATTGCTCGATCGCCGCTGCTGTGTGACCGCTGAGGATGAGTCCGGCAATGATGCCCCCGGTGGAAGTGCCGGCGACCATATCAAAGAGTTCATAGCAGGGGATGCCAGCTACCGCTTCCAGTTTTTTCAACAGTTGAATCGTGAGAATGCCGCGCATGCCGCCGCCGTCGAGACTAAGGATGACGCGCTTGCCGGGATCAATATTGAGTGCATTGAAGGCTTGTCGCCTGGCAGGGTCTAGTTTATCGCGGTAAGGTTTTGCCATAGTAATTTTTTATTCAAACAGTACATCGTCGTGAAAGGGGAACGCTATTTCCCTTTTACAATATCACCCAACGCAGTAAAATTGGCCCGGATATGCAGGAAGCCAAATACGTTGTGGTTGACGGGGTCGTATCTTATTTCGAGGGGCAACCAGATATCGTTGTATACGCGGATGCGGAGGTTGGCGATAAGGTTGAGGTAGTCGCGGTTTTCACCTGTGTACAAGCTGCCAAAATTATGGTAATAGGCCCCGCTGAATTTGCATTCAAAGAAGCTTTTGAGCGTTTGCGGGTTTTTCAGCACCAGGTTCATGCCGCCTTCCATCATCAGGAGGTTTCGCCGGAGATCGCGGCCACTGCGCAATGAATCGTCGGTGAACTGCATGGTTGCTTTGATGTTCAGTTCGAGGTCGCGGGCTTTCATTTTATCGATCCCTTTGATGTATTCGCTGGAGAGCACCAGGTTGGAGAACATGAACTGGTCTTTGTAGGTAGTGTCGGCCAGGCCGATGGTCCAGAGGGCTTTGTTGTTGATGGTTTCTTTGATGTCGGCGTATACTTCCGCGGCTGTTTTTTTAAGGTTGAAGTTGGGGTTGGCATCGATGGTTTGCTGCAACAGCGGCAGGTTTTTAGTGAGGGCGATCTCTTTGATCTGGCCCTGTAATTCCTGGCTAAGTTGGCCGAAGTTGATTTTGCCGCGGGTAAACGCTACTTTTTCGGCTTGCAGCCTGTTGCGATGGGCAGTGTCTGTGTCAAATTTGCTGATATAGCGATCCAGTTCGGTGTTGATCGTAAAAATGGTTTGGGTGCGTTCGTCGTCGAGTATGTTTTGGATAAAAGCCTTTGATACCGTTTCGTCGCGGCGGTTGATGAGGGCGTATTTGACGTCCGATGAAAAACCGTTGAAGCGAAAATTGCTGTCGAGCCTTGCCGCAAAACCGAAGTTCAGATCCCGGAGGTGGCGGTATTTGTAATAGGCAGATGCGTTGAGCAGGCTGGTATCCATCCGGGCCATGACCGCGTAGGGGTTGGAATTAAAGCGGAGTTCTTTTTGCGGACCGGTGAATTTGTTGAAGGCAAGTTGAAAGAAGCTGCTGAGCACGTCTTTGTAATTACCTGTTGCCAGGGAATCGGCGCTGAGTGGCAGCCGCGATTTTTGGGCCAGCACTGGCAGCGTAATGGCGATTGCCAGCAAGCATGAAAATGTTTTTCTCATAAATAGGTTAGTCAGCTGATGATGTATCCGCCTACAATGATTTCATTGCTGAACCGATCGGGCGTAGCGGGATTGGTTGCTGTGTTGATGGTAATGCTTGCCTGTCCTGTGCAAACGCCGTTGACGGAAATCGTATCATTTTTTTGTGCCTGGCTGAATACGATATCGCCTTCGTTGCTGATGCTTTCCATATTAATCAGCACTCCCTGGCGAAACAGGGAAGCGGTTACCTGGCCAATGCCGGACACAAATTTCAACGAAACGGTTACGGGGGCCGCGCCGGCGGCAACGGGGATGAGTGCCCTCCTGGTTGCACGCGTGGCAGCAGGTGCAGGGCGGCGGGGGGCAGCCTTTTTTTTTGCTTTTGCCATAGAATGAAGATTTATGATTAAGGTAAGACTAAAGTATCAATGTGAAAATGTGCAAATGTGCAAATGTGAAAATGCGCAAATGTGAAATCGTAGCCTCGAATGGGTCAACTGCTTTCAAAAGCAGATACCGATAAATTGGCTGGGGTGTTGATAGTTGTGTCGGATGCAGACTACAGTTGTTGCAGAATGCGTGTAACAGGCATTCGGTTCATCGGTTACTCATTTGCACCCGTCCGACCGGCCTCATCCGGTCGGCCATTTGCACATTTTCATGTTTTCACAATTGGACTAGTACATTACTCTTAGTAGGTACAACCTAGTACAGACGGGCTTTCGGGCGAAGCGGGCCGCTGAAACCCTTGCTGGTAGCTGAAGTGTGCGACGCAAGGATGCTGAATAGCGGACAAATGCGGGTTCCACGCTGCTGATCCTGCCCGATTTTTCGGAAACCTGCATGGGGACTGCATCCTATGGAAATGAGGTTTCGACCAAATTTCACGGGTGTTTTTCTTTTGCACCAGATGTGTGAATATTGCAGCCGGATTGGTGCTGAATTTTTTTAAATTGTGGGTAAGCGGCGTTAACCTGTGGATAAGCCCGGTTTTTCAGGGGATTATCCTGTGGACGCGCTGGCAATAAAATTGCCCGAACATTTTTAAAGAAGCATCCGGTTGGGGGTCTATATTCGCCGTCCTGAATTCGGGTAACAATTCCTTAACAGTGGGGCTGGCGAAAAAAACGAAAAAGAATGAGGATTTACCCGGATCGACTCCAGGAATCTGATAAACGACGGAAAGCCCAACCCTGTTCCTTTTTACTAACCTATTCTGCCCTGGATTAAAATGGATTTAACCAACCTGAATAAAGATCGCGCCAAGAGCCGCCGCAAATCTTCGATTGACCTCAGCACCATGGTGTATGGCAAAGTGCCACCCCAGGCCAAGGACCTGGAAGAAGCCGTGCTCGGTGCCATTATGCTCGAGAAAAGCGCCTTCGATGTGGTAGCGGAAATTCTCAAACCCGAGTGTTTTTATATCGATGCCCACCAGCGCATCTTCAAAGTGATGCAGGGCTTGCAACAAAAAAATCAGCCCATTGACATCCTTACGGTGGTAGAAGAACTGCGCACGCGGGAAGAACTGGAAACCGTGGGCGGTCCGTATTTCGTGACCCGCCTTACCAACTCCGTCGTATCCAGTGCCAATATCGAAGCGCATGGCCGGATCATTCTCCAGAAATTTATACAGCGGGAGCTGATTCGTATCAGTGGTGAAATTATCAGTGATTCTTACGAAGATTCAACCGATGTATTCGACCTGCTGGATGAGGCCGAAGGCAAACTCTTTGAGATTACCAATAACCACCTCCGCAAAAACTTCGATAAGATTGATGATGTGCTCGTAAAGACGGTGCAGCGCATCGAAGACATGCGGCATAAAAACGAAGACATCACCGGGGTACCCACTGGTTTTCCAACGCTTGATAAAGTGACCTATGGCTGGCAGAATACCGACCTGATCATCCTCGCTGCCCGTCCCTCTGTGGGTAAAACGGCCTTTGCGCTTAACCTTGCCCGTAATGCCGCGCTGAACCCGCTTAAACCAACCGGTGTGGCGTTTTTTAGCCTTGAGATGAGCGCTGGTCAGCTCGTTCAGCGTATCCTCTCTGCCGAAAGTGAAATCTGGCTCGAAAAAATTGCAAGGGGCAAGCTGGAAGAGCATGAGATGAAACAGCTCTATGCCAAGGGTATTCAGCGCCTGTCGACCGCTCCCATTTTTATCGACGATACGGCCGCCCTTAATATTTTTGAACTGCGCGCGAAATGCCGCCGTTTGAAGAACAAGCACAATGTAGGACTGATCATCATCGACTATCTCCAGCTCATGAGTGGTGCTACCGGTGGTAATACCAACCGGGAACAGGAGATCAGCAATATCTCGCGTAACCTGAAAGGACTTGCCAAGGAATTGCAGGTGCCGATCATTGCACTCAGCCAGTTGAGTCGTGCCGTTGAATCGCGCAAGGAAGGCA
>JAGWTK010000317.1 GCA_028876035.1 Bacteroidota bacterium | reverse complement strand
GTGCGGTAATGGTCGCCTTATTACCGGGTATAGCGTCATCCGAATGCATCTTAAACATGTTCAGGTAAATGGCATATCCCAGCAGGGCAAAGGCAAAAAAGTTCAAGAGGCGTCTCCGATGGCGTCTTTTCATTGAAAGTGGATTTAAAAAAAATGGAAAATCAGGACAGGCAGGAGATAAACGATTGCACAGATAAAAATATTGCAATCAAATTTTGTTAAATCACCATCTTGTTGAAAACATGCAGTCAATCACCGCAATCGGATATCTATTTCTTCATTTCCTCCAGTTGTTTTTGCATGTTGAACATCTGGTCACGCAGGCGGGCGGCTTCCATAAAATCCAGGTCACGGGCAGCTTTCTCCATGTCTTTTTTCACTTTGCCGATGGCTTTCTCCAACTGGGGGATGGTGGTAAAGCTTGCTTGTTCTTCTGCAGCAACAGTTACCAGGTCCTGGTCGCCCTGTATGGCATAAGGATTCTGCGGATCATATCCTTTGATATCAAGCACCGAGGTTTGCTGGAATACCTGCTCCTTACTTTTTCGTATGGTCTTTGGCGTGATACCATGCTCGGTATTGTAGGCAACCTGCTTTTCCCGGCGGCGGTCGGTTTCATCGATCGTCCGCTGCATGCTTTCGGTCATCTTATCTGCGTAAAAAATAACCAGGCCATCTACGTTGCGGGCAGCGCGACCGGCAGTTTGGGTCAAACTTCGTTCATTGCGCAGAAAACCTTCTTTGTCGGCATCCAGGATGGCCACCAGTGAAACCTCCGGCAAATCCAATCCTTCCCGCAGCAGGTTAACACCCACCAGCACATCAATTTCACCGAGGCGTAGCTGTCTTAGAATCTCCACACGTTCGAGCGTATCTACCTCGCTGTGGATGTATTTCGATTTGATATTGATCCGGTGCAGGTACTTGTCCATTTCCTCTGCCATCCGCTTGGTAAGCGTGGTCACCAGCACACGATCGCCTTTTTGAATTCTCCGGTCGATTTCATCGAGCAAGTCATCGATCTGGTTGACGGAAGGACGAATTTCTATCGGCGGGTCCAGCAATCCTGTTGGCCTAACCACCTGTTCTACCACCACCCCACCTGTTTTTTCCAGCTCGTATTCACCCGGCGTAGCCGATACAAAAATGGTTTGATTGAGCATGTTCTCGAATTCGTGGAAGTTGAGCGGCCGGTTATCCAATGCAGAGGGGAGGCGAAAGCCGTAATCTACCAATATCAGCTTCCGGCTCCGGTCGCCGCCGTACATGCCACTGACCTGTGGTACCGTCTGGTGACTTTCGTCAATGATGCAGAGAAAATCCTTGGGAAAATAGTCCAGCAGGCAAAAGGGTCTTGTACCCGGAACACGCCGGTCGAAGAAGCGCGAGTAATTTTCAACACCATTACAATAACCCAGTTCGCGGATCATTTCCACATCATAGTTCACCCTTTCACTCAGTCGCTGTGCTTCAATGAACTTGCCGTTGTTTTTGAAATAATCAACTTGTGCGGCCATCTCATCCTGGATTTCCATCAGGATTTGCTGCATCCGGTCCTTTGGTGCGATGTATAAGTTTGCGGGGAAGATGGCGGCATTGTCCATCTTGCCAATGCGCTTGCCCGTTTTGGTATCAAAACTTTCAATTTCTTCAATATCATCTCCAAAAAAAGTAATACGGTAACCAAAGTCTACATAAGGCAGATTGATATCTACTGTGTCTCCCTTTACCCGGAAAGTGCCACGCGTGAAATCGGTCTGCGTGCGGTTGTATAGTGAATTTACAAGCGCATGCAGGAAACCCTGTCTTGAAATAGTTTGCCCCCGGCTGATGCGGATGATACCGTTTTCATAGTCGGTCGGATTGCCCATACCATAGATGCAACTTACCGACGCCACTACGATGATATCTCTTCTGCCGCTCAGCAACTCCGTGGTGGCGTGCAGCCGAAGCTTATCAAGTTCATCATTGATCGAAAGGTCTTTTTCAATATACGTGTTGCTAACCGGCAGGTAGGCTTCGGGTTGGTAATAGTCATAGTAAGAAACAAAATAGCCTACTGCGTTGTCGGGAAAAAATTGTTTGAACTCGCCATAGAGCTGTGCCACCAGGGTTTTGTTGTGGGTGAGCACCAGTGTTGGTTTCTGCACATTCTGGATCAGGTTGGCAGCGGTAAAGGTTTTACCACTACCGGTTACGCCGAGGAGGGTCTGGTATTTTTCACCGGCAAGAACGCCCTCTGTTAACTGGCGGATGGCTTCCGGCTGATCCCCGGCGGGTGCATAAGGTGCATGTAATTTAAATCCCATACAATGAGTAGAAATGGACGATAAATTTACTCAGAAAACGAATGGGATCGGACAAGAAAATGGGCTAGTGGTTACTGCCGATGAGCTTCCGCACATATTCCAGTTTAACATCATACCCGCGGCGGATGGCTTTTGTTGTTGGCTTTACGGTGATGTCAGGGATAATGCCATGTCCGTCTTTTGGACGGTTCTTGTCCATCACCATCCGGAAACGGGGCAGGCGGAACCGCACACCGGTATTGGGCAGTTTTGCATCCGGTATGAACCAGGCGGTATTCCCGTAAGCGCCGCCCCCGGTCTCTTCGCCCACAATGGTTACATTGGACTGTCCCTTCAGTGCGTTCACGAACAGCGTGCTTGCTGAAAAAGTGTTCCCGCCCGTGAGCACATATACGTGACCGTTATAATGATCACGGTTTTTGGGTTTGAAGTAGTGACGCTCGAAATAACCAAAGTGGTAGCGTCCGTCGGCACGCCGCCTTGTCACCAGTTCCATAAAAAACAGGGCTTGCCAGGTGTTGTTGATATGCCGCTCGTAATGCGTAAGTCTTCTCGAGGCATAGAGTGAATCCGACAATTTGAATGGATGGTCGGAAAGGTATTGAGTAAGGCGGTTCGACAAGGCTACATTGCCACCACCATTGAGGCGCAAATCAATCACCAGGTTTTTTATTTGTTGTTCCTTCAGCACACGAAAGCTCTTGCGGAAGAAACTCCGGAGATGGTTGCCGTTTGCAAAGGTAGTAAGTGACATCACAGCGGTATTGCCGGCCGTATCGATCTGGATATTGCGCGTAACAAAAAGGTTGTTGGCTTTTCTTTGCCTGCGGCCAGGTCGCCTGATCGAAGCCCTGAACCGCTGGAATGCAGAATCGGACCGGAAATCATAACGTTTGGTCCAGGTTTCTTTTTCAATACCTGTTGGATCGATGTAACGAATAAGAAAACTGTCGGCCTTTCCATAGACTGCCTGGTACAGGCCGCCAAAACTGCCCAGGTTACTCAGTGTTTGGTATTTATGGTTGATGCTGTATCCATCGGTCACCATATAGCTGAACAGGCTGTCGCGAATCGAAGCCATAGGGCGGTTATTGATGGCCGTTATCACCGTACCCCGGGTGAGTACCGTATCAGCGCGGTTGATATTGGTATATACCGCTGCCGTATCGTCCCAGAACTTGATGCCTATGGGAAACTGTGCTACCCTTGCTGTGTCCTGGTATTTTGAATAAGCTTTTGAAAACTTTACGGAAGTATGTCCGCAGTGCACCTTTGCGATCACATAACTCAGCAAGGTGCGGAACTCCGGCTCGGTCATTGAATCTTTTATGGCTGCATAGCCCTGGTCGAAGTAAGTATCCAGTGTGTCTTTTGACGTATACCAGTACAGCGATGGGTGGCCGTCTTCGAGGATATTCCGGAACATCCTGTAATCTTCCTGCAACTGGATTTTGCTAAATGTTCTGTCGGGGTTGAAGGATTTGTGGCTGGCACTGCAACTGCTCAGGCTGAACAGGTAGAAGAGGCCGGGCAAACAATAGACAAGAAGATGTTTGTGTACCAGGATTTTCTGCATAGTTATCGTTCCCACGGCTCAGGCGGTGAAAGCATTCCAGCCCTGTGCTGTGATATCAAACGTATTCCCGCCCTTGGTTATTATTTTTTTTCCTTTTTCCGGACTGGTCATATAACCAATCACGCTGATTTGTTCGTTGAGTAGTAGTTTGTCATAGTCCGACTGGGCAATGGTAAACAGCAATTCATAATCTTCCCCGCCGCTGAGGGCGCAGGCGGTTGGATCCAGTTCAAAACCAAAAGCAGCATTGCGGGTGTCTTCGTGAATGGGAATTTTTTCTTCGTAGAGCACACAACCCAGGTTACTTTGGTTGCAGATATGCAATATTTCGGAACTCAGGCCATCACTCACGTCCATCATGGCGCTGGGTTTGAGTTGCTGCGCAGCGAAAAAAGCGATGATATCCCTGCGCGCTTCGGGCTTCAGCAGGCGACCCACTACATATTTCCGGTTTTCAAGATCGGGTTGCACCTGCGGGCTTTCAAGGAAGATCTTTTTCTCCCGCTCGAGCAGGGTAAGTCCGAGAAATGCCGCACCGAGATCGCCACTGACGCAGAGCAAATCGCCTTCTTTGGCGGTATTGCGCCGCACATATTGGTCCTGCTGCACTTCACCCAAAGCCGTTACTGATATAATAAATCCTTTTTGTGAACTGGAGGTATCGCCACCAATCAGGTCCACATCATATTCTTCACAGGCGGCATAAACGCCTTCGTAAAATTCTTCCAGGGCTTCGAGGCTAAACCGGTTGCTGAATGCGATACTGAGGGTGACCTGTGTGGGTTGTGCATTCATCGCATATACATCGCTGAGGTTGGCGACAATGCTTTTATACCCCAGGTGTTTCAGCGGTGTATACATCAAGTCAAAATGCACGCCTTCTACCAGCATGTCAGTAGTTACTACGATTTGTTTTCCGAGCGGATCGATTACCGCTGCATCATCGCCCACGCCTACGATCGAAGAGGCATTGTGCAGTTCAATGTTTTTGGTGAGGTGCTCGATTAACCCGAATTCTCCGAGGCTGGCTATTTCAGTTCTTTGTTCACTCATGATGTCTGGTTTATTGCAGGCGTCTTATTCCCAGGATTGGCCATTCACGCATTTCAACAGGCTGTCGTGGATTTGTCCGTTCGTTGCGATAATATGTGGTTGGTAGGGTGAATAATAATCGCCTTTGAAGTCGGTCACTTTTCCACCGGCTTCTTCTACCATCAGGAAGCCGGCAGCGCTGTCCCAGGCCTGGAGT
>JAGWTK010000316.1 GCA_028876035.1 Bacteroidota bacterium | reverse complement strand
AAACTCATGACTTCCGGTAAAGACTCTACATTTAAAACCAGCTATCCCCTGAGTTTTTTCCCGAGTGTTTTTATTACAAAGGATTTGGGCAACAAACAGGATTTTCAGATCAACTATTCCCGCCGGATCAATCGCCCGAACTTCTTCCAGCTGATACCGTTCAAAGACATTACCAATCCACAGTATCCCTCAGTCGGTAACCCCGGTTTGAAACCGGAATTCACCAACTCTTTCGAGATGTCTTACCAAAAGACCTTTCCGAAGAACCACAGCCTGCTGGTATCACTGTACCTGAAACATACCACTGATCTGATCACCCGTTACCAGTTCAAGGATGTAATTACGGATAATGCGGCGGACAGTGCTACGTTTACTTCGTATCAGAATGCCAACAGTGCCACTTCGTACGGTATGGAATTTACGTTGCGCAACCCGCTGGCCAAGTGGTGGGATATGACCACTAACATCAATTTCTACAATGCGAGTATCAACGCAGGTAATATTACCAATGCCGGCGGAACAAGTTCCCGGCTCAGTTATTTCGCCAAATGGAACAATAATTTCAAATTGCCGAAGAACTTTTCCATTCAGTTGTCGGGCGATTACCAGAGCAAATCTGTATTGCCACAGAGCAGTGGCAATGGCGGTGGCGGACGCGGCGGCGGCATGTTTGGCGGTGGCCCGCAACCATCTGCACAAGGGTACATCAATCCCAATTACGGCTTTGATATTGCAGTGCGGAAAGATTTCCTGAAAAACAAAGCCGCATCGCTCACCCTGAGTGTGAACGATGTTTTCAAAACCCGCAAATACAGTTATTATTCTTATTCAACGATAGTGGAGCAGGAGTATTCCAGGGTGCGTGACCAGCAGATATTCCGCTTAAATTTCAGCTATCGCTTCGGCAAGCTGGATGTATCCCTGTTCAAGAGAAAGAATATGCGCAGTGGAATGGATGGCATGCAGGATGCAAACCAGCAGCAATAACTATAAGTCAGGAGAAGCTGTAGCAGACTGCCCTTTTGGGGCAGTCTTTTTTTTAAGATTGCCCGGCCGTCGCTGGCAGTTTTTTTGCCAGCCAGCTGTTTTTTAACGGGATCAGCCAGTTATTTTCCAGTTCGGCTTTGGTGGCAACGAGGTTATTGAAGTACACAGAATCCGGGCCGATAAACCCATTTTGCACGGCATAGCCAAACTGAGCAAGGGGGATGAGTTCAATTTTGTCCTTCACCAGGAAGGCAAGTAGCTGCCGGTCGAACAGCGACACGTTAAAGGCTGATTCCATAGATTTGATCAGCCGTACCGAGCTGTCGGTACTGCATCCGCTGACACCAGCCCTGCTTTCGTCGGCCATCAGCACTACAAACCTTCCGAAGAAAAGGCTTGCCCATCCTTTAACCGGCGTACCGTGCGTATTCCAGGTTGCGAGAAACTGCTCCATCATAGCCTCGGCCTGCAGTGCTTCCTGCATCGACAGAAGCCGGTTGCTCTGGTATATCCAAACGCGGGAACCCGGATCAAAATCAGCGGGCAATAAGTGATGGTAGGTCGTATTCATGTAACAAAGGTACAAAGGGATACTGTAGCAGAGAACACTTAAAGGCTGGCTGCAATGAGCTCGGCAATGTCCATCACTTTCACCTCGTTTTCTTTTTCTAAATTTTTAACGCCATCGGTAAGCATGGTATTGCAGAAGGGGCAGGCCGCCGCTACAACGGAAGCGCCCGTTGCTACCGCTTCTCCTGCTCTTTCGAAATTAACGCGGGTCTTGCCTTTTTCTTCCTCTTTGAACATCTGCGCGCCGCCGGCTCCGCAACAGAGTCCGTTGCTGCGGCATCTTTTCATTTCAACCAGTTCTGCATCGAGCAGTGCCAGTACTTCCCGGGGTGCTTCATACACATTATTGGCGCGTCCGAGGTAACAGCTGTCGTGGTAAGCAATTCGCTTTCCCTTGAATGAGCCTCCCTCTTTCAGGTGTATTTTTCCTTCGTTGATAAGCTGTTGCAGGAAAACAGTGTGGTGAATCACTTCATAATGTCCTCCCAGTGCCGGGTATTCGTTCGCAAGGGTATTGAAGCAATGGGGACAGGCGGTTACAATTTTTTTGATACCGTAGTTATTCAACACCTGTATATTCTGGTAGGCCATCATTTGGAAAAGAAATTCATTGCCGGCACGGCGGGCAGGATCGCCGGTACACATTTCTTCCTTGCCAAGAATGGCATATTTAACGCCTGTTTTTTCCAGGATAAGCGCGAAGGCACGCGTGATGCGCTGTGCACGCTGATCGAAACTGCCGGCACATCCCACCCAAAAAAGAACTTCCGGGCTTTCACCCCGGGCCATCATATCTGCTGCGCTGGGAACTTCCATGCGGTAATTTTGTTGTAAATCTAGGGTAAAAGCAGTAAGAAAGGAATCTGCTTTTATCCGAAATTTGAGTGAAGAAATACGCAATATGGGCGCTGACGATAAAATGCTGCTGATCCGAAATTTTAATCTTTGGCGGCATGTTTCCGACGAAGAATACGAGAACCTGAAGATTTGCCACCGGTTTATCGAGGCGAAAAAAGGTGATTATATCTATTTCGAAGCGTTTCAACATAAAAAGATCTATTTTATCAAGGACGGATATATCCGGATCGGATATATCGATGAATCGGGCAATGAAGTCATCCGGGAAATCCTGAGTAAGGGTGAATTGTTTGGTCAGTTTACCCTGGAGAAAGACAATATGAACGGGGAATTTGCGCGTGCCTATAAGGCTGATGTAAGTCTTTGTGCATTCGATATCGAAGAATTCCGCAAGCTGCTGGAAAGCCGGCCCGATATTGCCATTCGCTATTCCGGCAGGGTAGCCCATAAATTGAAACATTCGCAGGATCGCCTGATCAGTTTGCTCAGCCGCGACGTGAAAAGCAGGCTGCTGCATTTTTTCTGGCAACTATTGCAGGAAGAAAATGCTGCAAAGGCAGGTAGCTTGTCTATCCCCAATTACTTTACCCAGGAAGACATTGCCCACCTGATAGGGGCCAGCCGCCAAACAGTGAGTTCATTGATTACTGAACTGGGCGAGGAAAACCTGGTGGTTGTTAGCCGCCAGCAGATACAATTTCCCGATGTTAAGAAAATCCAAAACCTGTTGAATGTCGCATGAGCGACAAACCCCTTCGGAACACTTGAATAGCTTTGCTGAATAATCAACCAACATGAAACGAATCGGTATTTTTCTGCTAGGTATGGTAATGGTAGCATCGCTGGATGCACAGCAAGACTTGCGGAGTAAACAATTCAATCTCGAAAAAGGGCTCGCCATTGAAGGCTATGATCCCGTTGCGTATTTTACTCAGCACAAGGCGGTAAAGGGCGATAAAGCCAATGCATTCACCAACCAGGGGGTAACATATTATTTTTCTTCCGCCGCCAATCGCGAGCTTTTCAAGAAGGAGCCATCCAAGTATGAGCCTGCCTATGGTGGCTGGTGTGCTTATGCGATGGGTGCAAAAGGAGAGAAAGTAGAGGTTGACCCGGAAACTTTTACCATCACGGATGGACGGCTTTTTCTCTTTTACAATAAATTTTTCAATAATACTCTGAAGGATTGGAATAAAGATGCGCAACACCTGCGCATGCAGGCAGATGCTAACTGGAATAAGTTTTATCATCCCTAAACCAAACATCGTGAAGCACATTTTTCCCTGGATACTGCGTATCGTGGCAGCAGTCATCATGATTTCTACCCTGTATTTCAAGTTTACCGGTCATGAACAATCGGTGCGTTTGTTTACGCAGTTGGGCATGGAACCCTGGGGACGCATCGGTACGGGTGTATTTGAACTGGTTGCATCGGTATTGATTCTTTACCCGCGGACGACGGGCTGGGGGGCATTCCTGGGGATCGGTTTAATGGCAGGCGCAATCTTTTTTCACCTCACTAAACTGGGCGTAAAATTCGATGGCGACTATGGCCTGTTTGGAGAAGCGTTGATAGCGTTTGTGTGCTGTGCAATACTTGCCTGGATATACCGGCACCAGGTGCTGGGTAAGACGGGCCTGCTGCAAAAGGTTTAAAACAATTGGACGTTATATTTCTTTAACATAGATTGGCGGGCAATTTGACGGATTTCAGGAAACCGCCTTTACCATGAGACAAATCGTTACAAACCTGTTCTTTTGCCTGTTGTTTTTCGGTGCTGCTGCACAAAGTTATCAGCCGGTTGCAGAGAAGTCCAATGTTGGTTTTTCCATCAAGAACTTTGGCGTTAGCACCGGCGGAAGCTTTTCCGGCCTGGAGGGAACCATCGTATTTGATAAAGCCAGTTTGGAAAAATCTGCTTTTGACGTTACGATCAATGCTGCCTCCGTGAACACTGATAATAGTGCGCGCGATAATCATCTCCGAAAAGAAGAATATTTCGACGCTGAAAAATTTCCAAAGATCAGTTTCAAATCTGCCAGAATCAGCAGCAAAGGGTCCGGCTATACAGTTTCGGGTACCTTAACTATCAAGGGTATCTCAAAGACAGTCAGTTTTCCTTTCACCGCGGTGCAAACCGGCGATGAATTGCAACTGGCCGGAAGTTTTCAAATCGACAGAAGAGATTTTACGGTGGGCGGAAACAGCCTGGTGCTGGGAGATAAAGTAACGGTTACGCTGAAGGTACTCGCAAAGAAAAAATAGGCAAAAGGCAGTTTCAGCTGCCAGACGGCTTGTTGATGCATGGTTCTTCACGCTACCTTTACAACCTGCCAGCCAATCCAATGTTCAGGGAAACCCGTAATTGGATTGGCTTTTTTGTTACTACTACTATACTAAAACTAATGCAGCTACAAAACATTATCGGGGCGACCCTGCGGCAATTGGAGACCCTTCTCCTGCATGTAACAGATGAACAGTATGCGCAGCAGTTAGCTGTTTTATCTGATAACAGTATCGGGCAACACATTCGCCATATTGTTGAAATGTTCGAATGCCTCGAGAAAGGTTTTGAACGTGGTTACGTCTGTTATGAAGACAGGGAGAGAAGCCGCGATCTGGAATCTGTGCGGGAACTGGCCATCGTCCGGGTCAACGCATTGTTGACTGCTCCCGCACGTCCTGATAAGCCCATAGTATTAGCAGGGTATTATGACGAGCAG
>JAGWTK010000315.1 GCA_028876035.1 Bacteroidota bacterium | reverse complement strand
CAGCGCACGTTTTACGCGGCCGGACAAACCGGGCAGCAATTGCTGATCGGTGCCTACCAGGCACTCGAGCGCCAGGTGGCACTGGGCAACGTAAAAATGTATGCGCGTCATGAAATGCTGGATGTTGTTTTGATCGATGGCAAAGCCCGCGGTATCATTGCACGCAACCTGGTAACCGGCGAACTGGAAAGACATTTCGGTCATGCGGTACTGTTATGCAGTGGCGGATACGGCAACGTTTTTTACTTAAGTACAAACGCCATGGGCAGCAACGTAACCGCTGCCTGGAAAGCACATAAAAGAGGGGCCTTGTTTGGCAACCCCTGCTTCACCCAGATTCACCCCACCTGCATACCAGTGAGCGGTGACCACCAGAGTAAGCTCACGCTCATGAGTGAGAGCCTGCGGAACGATGGCCGCATTTGGGTACCCAAAAAACAGGGCGATAACCGAAAGGCCAATGAAATTCCGGAAGAGGAACGTGATTATTACCTCGAAAGGCGGTATCCCGCTTTTGGCAACCTCGTGCCCCGCGATGTGGCATCCCGTGCAGCCAAAGAACGCTGCGATGCCGGCTATGGCGTAGGTTCTTCCAAACAAGCCGTATACCTCGATTTTGCAGCTGCCATCAAACGCTATGGCAAAATAGAATGTGGTATCCGCGGTAAAGAAAATGCAGCCGAAGAGGAAGTCATCTCCCTCGGAAAAGAAGTGGTAAAAGAGAAATACGGCAACCTTTTCGATATGTACGAAAAGATTACCGGCGAAAACCCTTACGAACAACCCATGCGCATCTACCCTGCCGTGCATTATACCATGGGCGGACTTTGGGTAGATTACGAACTACAGACAACCGTTCCGGGATTATATGCTTTGGGAGAAGCCAACTTTAGCGATCATGGCGCCAACCGCCTCGGTGCTTCTGCATTGATGCAGGGACTGGCAGATGGCTACTTCGTAATTCCTTATACCATCGGTAACTACCTGGCAGACGAAATCAGAACCGCCAGCATTCCAACCGATCACCCTGCGTTTGCAGAAACAGAGAAAGCTGTATCCGATCGCATCCAGCAACTGATGAGCATTAAAGGCAGTCAGACTGTAGAAAGCTTCCACAAACGCCTCGGCAAAATCATGTGGGATAAATGCGGTATGGCACGCAACGAAGCAGGTTTGAAAGAAGCCATCCAGGAAATCCGCCAATTAAAAAAAGAATTCTGGAGTGATGTAAAAATACCCGGTAATGCCACAGGCATGAATCCGGAACTGGACAAAGCGAACCGCGTGGCCGACTTCATAGAACTCGGTGAACTGATGTGTATTGACGCGCTCAACCGCAACGAAAGCTGCGGCGGCCACTTCCGTGAAGAAAGTCAAACAGAAGAAGGCGAGGCCAAACGCGACGATGCCAATTACTCCTATGTTGCCGCCTGGGAACTGAAACCCGATGGCAGTTGGGAATTGCATAAAGAGAACCTGGAGTTTGAAGTGGCGAAACCGAGCCAGAGAAGCTATAAATAATGTGATTAATGTGATTAAAGTGACAAATGTGACAAATTAATCTGTGTTACAAGATTCGCTGATATCATAGGTACTAAACAATACGAATTAGGTCGTTTATTTGAGGAAACACACTTTTTGAGCTGTTGATTAAACGTTCACGAGAAACGAAAGGTATAGTTATTTTGAAGAAAGCTATACCGATGAAAGAAAATATTATTGTCTCAAAGTCTTTTCAATTCGCTCTTGAAGCGATAAGATTTTGCGAAAAATTAGAAACCGAAAAGAAATTTGTTATAGCGCGACAGTTGCTGAGATCAGCGACCTCCATTGGAGCGAATGTATATGAATCTCAGCATGCGGAAAGCAGGGCGGATTTCATTCACAAGATGAAAATTGCAGCAAAGGAGGCGAACGAAACATGTTATTGGCTGCATTTATGCGAAAAAGCTGAGACTTTGCCCGACCAAAGTCTACTTCTGGAAAAAGCAGAAGAACTGGGAAGGATAATTGCGAAAATCATTTATTCTGCCAAAACAAAGCGAAATCAAATGAATTGACATAAACGGCCAGTTATAGGTCATTTATCACATTTGTCACTTTAATCACATTTATCACATTAGCACTATGTCTAATTACACATTGTCACTCACGCTCAAAATCTGGAGGCAGAAAAATAGTTCCGATCCCGGTGGTTTTGTGAGCTACCAGGTAAAGGATATCTCTTCGGAAATGTCCTTTCTTGAAATGATAGACGTATTGAATGAGCAACTCATCCGGGAAGGGCAAGACCCAGTAGCGTTTGACCACGACTGCCGCGAGGGTATTTGCGGAAGCTGCTCCATGGTGATTGACGGTAAACCGCACGGTCCCTGGAAAGCCAACACGGTTTGCCAGTTGCACATGCGTGCCTATAAAGATGGTGATACCATCGTAATAGAACCCTGGCGCGCCAATGCTTTCCCGGTGTTGAAAGACCTGGTGGTCGATCGATCTTCTTTCGATCGCATCATACAGGCAGGCGGCTATATCAGCGTGAACACAGGTAACGCAGTGGACGGAAATGCGATTCCCATCAATAAAGACAATGCCGATTTATCCTTCGCCGCTGCCATGTGTATCGGTTGCGGCGCCTGCGTGGCGGCCTGCAAAAACAGTTCGGCCATGCTCTTCCTCTCTGCCAAAGTCTCGCACCTGGCCTTGCTCCCGCAGGGTGATCCCGAGCGCAAATCGAGGGTATTGAACATGGTGGCACAAATGGACAAAGAGGGTTTCGGAAGCTGTACCTGGACAGGTGCCTGCGAAGCTACCTGCCCCAAAGAGATTTCCATTACCAATATTGCAAGGCTTAATAAAGAATACCTGGCCGCAGGTTTAACGGTGGAGAAATAACGGTTGAATAAAAATCATAAAGCCCTCTTTCGAATAAAGAGGGCTTTTCTGTTTTCTTAGTACATTCAGCATTCAATAGAACTACTGTATGAGAAAATTAATCCCGGCAGCACTGCTCGCCCTTTCATTTTCCTCCTGCATCCTCAACAACGAAAACGTGGTTACAAAAAAAGCATACAAGTGGCCCCAGGCCACCGCACCGCTCGCGCCCGTTCAGCCGCATACGCGCATCCTGCACGGCGACACAGTTATTGATAATTACTATTGGCTAAACGACTATTTCAAAAAAGGGCCCGACAGCAACAAAGTGGTTGACTACCTGGTGGCCGAAAACAAGTACCTGGACACCATGATGGGTGCTACCAAACCGCTGCAGGAAAAACTCTTTGCAGAAATGAAAGGACGCATCAAAGAAAAAGATGAATCGGTACCCGTTTTCAGAAACGGTTATTACTACTATTCCCGCAGCGAAGATGGCAAACAATACTATAAATACTGCAGAAAAAAAGGAGCCCTGGACGCGCCTGAAGAAATATTACTCGACGTAGATGCAATGGCAGATGGACATCAGTATTTCGCAGCCACCGGCTTTAGTGTTAGTCCGGATAACAAGCTACTGGCGTATTCGGTCGATACTGTTTCCCGCAGGCAGTACGTGCTGCACATTAAAAACCTCGAAACAGGCGAAATATTCCCTGAGGCGATACCACACACACATGGGCAGGTGGCCTGGGCCAACGACAATAAAACTATCTTCTACACGGAAAACAACGCAGAAACACTGCTCACAGAAAAAATAAAACGGCACACCCTGGGCAGCGCGGCTGGCAGCGATGCGGTGGTTTACCAGGAAAAAGACCCGAGTAATTACATCGGTGTTGAACGCAGCAAGTCCGGCAAATACATCTTCATTCGCTCAGGCGCAACGCTTTCCTCCGAATACCGTTTCGCAGATGCCAATACGCCTGCTGCAGCATTTTCAGTTTTCGCACCGCGAATGAAGGATGTACTGTATGATATCTACGACGATGGCGAACAGTTCCTCGTACTCACCAACTGGAATGCTAAAAACTTCCGGCTGATGACTTGTCCGTATACAGCTACCGATGCTGCACATTGGAAAGAACTCATCCCACACCGTGCTGATGTGCTCCTCGAAGGCGCAGATGAATTCAAAGACTTCCTCGTCATAACCGAACGCAAAAACGGGCTCCTGCAGATACAGGTACGCGACAAACACAGTGGCCAGGCGCATTACCTGGATTTCGGTGAGCCGGCCTACACCGCAAGCACCGGTCCTAACCCCGAATTCAACAGCGGCACCCTTCGCTTCAGCTACACATCATTAACTACGCCCGCGACCGTGTACGATTACAGCATGACTACCCGGGAGAAGAAATTAATGAAGCAGACAGAAGTCGTGGGCGGCTATAACAGCAAAGATTATACGACCGAAAGAATCTATGCTACTGCCAAAGATCGCACAAAGATCCCAATTTCACTGGTCTACAAAAACGGGCTCGTCAGAGATGGATCTGCTCCACTGCTGCTCTACGCCTACGGGTCATACGGTATCAGTACCGATCCAACATTCAATTCGGCCCGTCTCAGCTTGCTCAATCGTGGATTCGTGTTTGCCATTGCGCATATCAGGGGCGGACAGGAAATGGGGCGCCAATGGTATGAGGACGGCAAGATGATGCAGAAGAAGAATACGTTCACCGACTTCATCGACTGCGGCGAATACCTTATTGCGGAAAAATTCACCAGCAAACAACACCTGTACGCGCAAGGTGGCAGCGCCGGCGGATTGTTGATGGGCGCGATTGCGACCATGCGCCCCGATCTTTGGAACGGTGTTATCGCACAAGTGCCTTTTGTAGACGTGGTAAATACCATGCTGGACGAAAGCATTCCATTAACCACCAACGAATTTGACGAATGGGGTAATCCAAAAGAGAAAGACGCGTATGCATATATGAAATCTTATTCTCCGTATGAAAATGTAACAGAGAAAGGATATCCCAATATGCTGGTAACAACCGGACTGCACGATAGCCAGGTGCAGTATTTTGAACCTGCAAAATGGGTGGCAAAAATCAGGGCTTTGAAAACCAACAATAAGATCTTGTTACTGCATACCAATATGGAAGCAGGGCACGGAGGCGCGTCAGGACGTTTCAATTACCTGAAAGAAGTCGCCCTGAACTATGCCTTCCTGATGGCCTTGGAGGGCAAAACAGAATAAGCCCGC
>JAGWTK010000314.1 GCA_028876035.1 Bacteroidota bacterium | reverse complement strand
AGAATATGCGTTAAGCCAATCTCAAAGGTTGGCTCACTGTATTCATTATGCAGCCATTGAGAATACCACGGTAACGCCATTGTTTTCTTCTGTTTCGAGCCCGATGTTTCCGCCGACGCCCCTTGCAATGTCTACAAAGTGAACTAAGCTGTTTATGTAGCTGCTGAAAGCAAAAGCACCATTATTCCTGATTCGGATTTGTAATTGCCCGGCTATTTGTGCAGATTCGATTCGAATACAGGATCCCGAAGTTCGGCGTACTGCATTGCTTAGCAGGTTGCCAAGTAAATAAGCCAGCAGGTCTTCGCTGGTGTCGAGCATTACCGAATGGTCAATATCATTAACGATAAAGCTGTTTTTCAATGTTGCCTGGGGCAGCAGGCTATGTTGAAGTTTCCGTACCAATTCATGAAGCGGTATGCCGGCTTTGAACCGGGTATCAAAACTCGCTTCTTCAAATACACTGGCCTGGGTGTTCATAGCTGGATGTTTAAAGTTGAGATGAGATATTCAAAAAATGCCGGCCGGCTTTTCTTTGAACATGGTTTTTCAGGATATTGGAGAATGGCTCGTAATTAATCTTGCTAACCGAAGGTGCGATAAAAAAGGACCCGGAAAAATAGAGCCAGGTGGGAAATCGCTATCAATAAAGGACGGGTGTTTGTAGACGGTCATCTACTGTTCACTGGGTGATCGGTCGGGGTTTGCCTGGTGCGCCGGGGCGGTTGGCCAGTGGAGTTTTGCAACACCAAAGCTGTTGTTTTCAGGATTGCGATAGAAAGTGAGGAGGTGGGTGCCCGATTCAAATGATCCGCTATGGTTGAGCAACAGGATATGCTGACGATTGCCATGCAATATTTCCTGCGAGCTTTCGTCGGGTTCAAGTCCGGCAACGGTGCTTTTCAAAACGATTTTTCCTCCCTTGAAATCATACACCAGTTGCCGCAGGGTGCCGGTGTGAATGGTGGTGTAGGTGCTGCTGTAGTCATTACCTGGGATCAGGCGGTTTTGAATAATCTTACTGCCGCTTGCCTGCATCGTTCCATTGAACTGGATCAGTAGCGAGACGTATTGAACAGGGATATTGTTGATATTGAAACTTTGTGGTTGTGGACCGAACAAGCTGTTGTCGATAGTGGGGGAGCGCTGAGGCGCGCTGGCCAGGGGATCTGAAACGCCGTAGCCTCTTGCTGTGCTGCCCCGCCTGCCGCCCCGGCTGCCCGCCGTCACCGTTTGTTGCGGAAAAAATGCAGTTTGGCTGGGCGAACTTTGCAGCAGGGACGAACGGCTGTTGAGATCAAGGTTGATATTCGATGTATAGGATTGGTGGTAGAGTTCTGCCAATACGGTAAGGCCATTATTTTTGATGCTGATCATATCGCGCAATTCCAAAAAATTCATGGCTTTGTCGTTCGATATCCCAGAGATGTACCTATTGAGTTGCTTTTTCAGGTCTTTTGAAAAGGTGAAACAGAAAATTGAGTCATAGTGTAAGGTTCTTGTGCTGACACGCGTACCGGTGATGCCGTTGATATTCTTTGTATAAAAATCGTAATAAAGCGATACCAGTGTCATTCGCTGTTGTTCTGTTTCAGGATGCATAAGAACGCCCACCGGTTTTTTTTCTTTTGCAACGATCTCCGGGTAATCACGCTGTCCCCTGCCTGGTATATATTCATACAACCGAATGGTTGAACTCAGCCTGAAATTGGTTGGGTTGTCGAAAGTGAGTGTAAACACATGTCCGCGTTCATCGGAAATAACTTCTCCTGCAAGGTCGAATTCTTTGTTGAAGGGCATGTTGATCTGTCCGTGGGTTATTTCCCCGCTGGTTGTATTAACAACGATCATCGAAGTAAGCAATTGCTCTGTGGATGGGTCGTAGGCGCGTTTGTACAACAGCATATACCCGCCGCCCGCAGATTCACGCATGAAATAGGGCTGGTATTTGAAAGTCGAAGGCAGTACGGCTGAATCAACCAATACTGAAGTCAATTCTGAAAACCGAAGGTCTTTAATGATGCTGTGATGCAGGTACCATTCTGTCCCGTGAAGCGACTGCCAGAAAAGATGGCAGCTATTATCTATTGGATGTGTAAACGCTTTTATCAGTCCGTTTGCGGGAATAAATGAAAGTGTGCCTTTGTCTATCGTCTTGCATACAGAGTCGAGTATAAAATAGTCGGGGGAAGCGGCCGGCGGCGTTTTGAACAATATGTATTTTTCTTCCAGTTTTCCAGCTATGTTGTAGAACATGTTTTCGGCGTATTCGCCTAAGCTATCTGAAAATAAAACTTGCTGGGAATAAACCAACTTGCTGCAAAGCAGGTTTTGCAAAAGAGCGATCCATAAGATTTTGCGGAGAAAACCCATAAAGGCTTTATTAAGGCATGGCTGAAACCAATTACAACAGGGTGCGTTTATTGTTCAGCTACGAAAAAACCTAAGAAAATGGCTACCATAATTATTACGGGCGGTTCAGGATTGATAGGAAAGGCGCTATCGCGCTTATTAACGGCAAACGGGCACGAGGTAATTGTCTTGAGCAGGAGGCCTGCTGATGGCGCGGCAACACGAACCGATTCCCAAGGCGCAGATCGGGTACGCAGGTGCTGGTGGGACATTGAGCAGCAGGTAATAGAACCGGGGGTGATTGAATCTGCAGATTGTATAGTTCACCTGGCGGGTGCCGGGGTAGCTGAGAAGCGTTGGACCGACAAGCGAAAAAGGGAGATCGAAGATAGTCGGGTGAAGAGTTCGGGCTTGTTGGTTAAGTATTTGCAGTCTGTCCGACACCAGGTAAAAGCCGTTGTGAGCGCTTCCGCTATTGGATGGTATGGTCCGGATCCTGTGATCCCCAATCCTGCTCCATTTGTAGAGACGGCACCGGCAAAAGATGATTTTCTGGGTACGACTTGTCTGCATTGGGAGGAAAGTATAGAGCCAGTGGCTGAAATGGGCATTCGGTTGGTGAAACTTCGAACAGGTATTGTCTTGAGCAGGCAGGGAGGAGCATTGACCGAGTTTGAAAAGCCGTTGCGGTTGGGTGTGGCTGCTGTACTGGGATCGGGTGAACAGATAGTCAGTTGGGTACATGTGGATGATCTTTGCCGTATGTACCTTGCTGCGATAGAAGATGAGCAGTTGAAAGGGGTATTTAACGCCGTTGCACCTTCACCGGTTTCCAATAAGGCACTTACGCTGGCCATGGCGAAGCGGGTCCGTCCGTCCTTTGCCATCCCGGTACATGTACCTTCCTTTATGTTGAAGCTCGTAATGGGAGAAATGAGCATTGAAGTTTTAAAGAGTACAACGGTTTCTGCCTCAAAAATTCAGGTGAGTGGGTTTCAGTTTCTCTATCCAACCATAGATTCGGCCTTGTCGCAGTTATATCCGAAATCAAAGTAGTCTATTCCTCAGCAGATGTTATCACGGGTTTTTTCATTGGGGGAATAACCAGTTCGGGGCTGAGATCGGGCAGTGCCGATTTTATTTTTTGTTCGCCGTAGATGGCATTGTCAACAAAATACCAGTGGGCGCCATTGTCTTCAGAAATTGCCACCAATGTTGACTCAAGTGTAATGAGGGCGGCCATCAATTTTAACTGGGTCGTTTGGGGAACGGTCGACTGCAACTGTTTTTTGTATTTCACTATGGGACCGGGATTCCCGATGGTCACTCTTTTTATTTCCCCGCCAAACTGTTTCATGTATTTGTTCAGGGTGTCGCGTGCTGCGATGAGTTTTTCCTTTCCTCCGGCTTCTTCTACCAGTTTGGGTGGCAGGTAGGGGATGAGTTTGTTTGGGTCTTTTTCAAGAACAGCCCTGGCCATTTCCATAGCCTGGATTTTTATTGTCGTTGAAAGATTTTGTGCTTGCAGTGACACATTTGTTTGCAGCAGGACGGAAGCGGTGATAATCAAACCAAACAGGTACTTCATAATACGGCATTTATAAATCCCTGCGTTTGTTGATCCAAAAGCAGAGACCCCAGGTGATCAGGATAAGCACTATCGTATAAAAGATATGTGGTGTAACGGCTTTTAGTGCGGCTTTATAGGCCTCCTCGTTGATACGTCCAAGAAAAGCAGGCTTTGGTAGCAGTCGATGTGAAATTTCGAGTGGAAAGAACTCGCCGGCATTGCTTTCAAATTTGTATTTCAATCCGTTTACGGCGATTGGCTCTGCCAGTACAAAATAAAAGGCGAAGATGGCCAACGCAATGAATGAGCGGCGGATGAGAAGTCCTGTCATAAACGCAAGAGAAAGCTGGGAGAAAGTCTGCAGTGCAAACAGACCAATATAATGAGCCAGCAGCCATTTATCTGCGGCGGCATTGGTTGTGTTGGTCATTCCGATTATCAAAGCAACGAGCGCGTACAATGCTGTTACAATTGCAGAAAGTATCAGAACACCGAGCAATTTACCGGTCATAAAATCGGTACGACTCCATCCGTCAATAATGTTTTGCCTGTTTGTTTTATAGGTATACTCATTGGTAATAAGGAGTATGACTACAATTGCAGGAATAAACACGAACAAAGAAGAAAAATAGGCGACAGTCCGCCATGCTTCCGGGAAAGAAAAAGGATTTCCAATAAGCGCTTTGACGATTTGGCCTGACGTGCTTTTTTGCGCAGTAATATCTTCATACACCTTTATGAAGAGATAATTAACGCCCGGGTAGGTTACGGCCGTAATGCCCATGACCCACCAGAAAGCCGGATATCCTTTTATTTTGAGCCACTCTGTACGGGCTATGGAAAACATGCTGTTGGTTTTAGTTGTTGGTCAGTTCGAAAAATTTTGCTTCCAGTCTTTTCTTTTTTTGTGCCAGGTGTTTCAATACAATCCCTTTATTAAAGCACCATGCGTTGATGTCTTGCAGGTTCGCCGTTCCTCTGGGCAATGTAAGCAGAACTTTATCGCCGCTCGTAGTTAACTGCGCATCCGGGGCATAAGCAAATAGGATTTTCGCCAGTTCCTGGTTGTCATTGGAGCCGAGTTCAATGAGGTCGTCATCAGCGAGAACATCATTTACATGGCCAATGCTGAGCAGTTCTCCTTTTTTCAGGATGGCGACATGGGTACATACTTTTTCCACTTCATCGAGCAGGTGACTTGCCATGATGATAGTGTGCCCCTGTTTGTTAAGCTCCTGCATCAGC
>JAGWTK010000313.1 GCA_028876035.1 Bacteroidota bacterium | reverse complement strand
CTGCAACGTTTTCCTATCTGCTCGAGATTAAACAGAAATTTTCAAATAAGTCTTGATCCGGTTCTCCATCATACTACCCGTTCGCAACGGAGGTGAATACCTGAAAGAATGTGTACAGAGCATCCTCCTGCAAACCCTGCCTGATTTTAATCTGCTGGTGCTCGACAACAATAGCACCGATGGCAGTTCAGAGTGGCTTGAATCGATAAAAGACGAACGCTTGCAGGTGCTTCGGTCTGAAAAATCATTGTCGATCGAAGAAAACTGGAACCGGGCAGTAAAAATTCCGAAAAACGAATTTGTGACCCTGATAGGTCACGACGATCTGTTGCATCCTCATTACCTGGCGACGATGCAGGCATTGATTGAAGCAAATCCAACCGCGGGCTTGTACCAGGCACATTTCCAGTACATCGATGAAAATGGCGAGCCTATTCGTGGCTGTCAGCCCATGAAAGGGTTTATGACGGCGGCGGAATTCATCCAACACGAGTGTACGCAAACGCTCGACAGCATGGGCACCGGCTACATGATGCGGAGTGCCGATTTCGATGCAGCAGGCGGAATGGGACTTGAATACCCGAAACTAATTTTTGCCGACTATGCACTGTGGGTAAAAATGTGTCTGAAGGGCGGAATGGCCGTTTCACCGGTGCAGGCATTTTCCTATCGCATCCAGCAACACAACGTATCAAAACTTACGAACGGAGAAGAGTATATGCGCGCTTTCCTGCGTTATACTGATTTCCTGATCGAACTACGCCGAACAGAAAGCTCCATTGCAACGGTACTTGATCAATACGGACATGACTTTCTAATGTATTTCTGCGAAAGCTTGTCGCACCGGCTCCTCAAAACAATACCTGCTGAAAGAAAAACGAGCGTCTTTTCTTTTATCCTTGAATGCAGGAAGAAAGCAAAGGCCCTCATTCCCGGCCGTAGCTTTCATCCGTTGTTCCGGCCAGGTATCCTCGCGGCCGTCCTGCTCGACAATCCCCCGGGCATCTTTCTTTTCCATCGCCTGAAACGGATAAAAGGTTAGTATTGCACCATGAAAATCGCGGTCAATTGCTGGGTACTGCGCAACCGACAACTGGATGGCATCGGCTATTTCACCGTTAACAGTATTTCAAGGATGATCGGGAATCACCCGGAAGTGGAATTCCAGATTCTCTGTGATAAAGGCTATGAGGCCGATTATTTCAATTTTCCCAATGTAACCCATCACCGCATCTTTCCGGCGCGTAGACATCCTTTGTTGTACATCTGGTTCCTCGAAACCGTTTTGCCGGCTTTCCTGCGAAAACACCAACCCGATCTCCTGTTGTCGATGGAGGGCTTTGCCAGCCTGACTGCAGCGCAGAAGCAATTGCCGGTTTTATACGATATCAACTTCGAACACCAGCCGCAGGATCTGCCATTAAAGAACCGCTTGTATTTCCGTTTCTTTTTTAAACGTTTTGTAAGGAAGGCTACGCGCGTGGCGACAATATCGGAATACAGCAAACAGGATATTGCTTCATTCTATCATATCGATCCGGATAAAATCGACAATGTTTCCTGTGGTATCAATGCCGGCTTTCATCCGCTGGCGGCCGACCTTATCAGGGAAACGCGTAACCACTTTACCGAGGGCAAGCCTTATTTCTTCTTTGTAGGATCTATGCATCCGCGCAAGAATATTATCCGGCTGGTAGAAGCGTACAGTCGCTTCCGGGAACAAACTGGTTCCGATTACAAACTGGTGCTGGCAGGGGCCATCTGGTGGAGTAAGTCAGGACTGGAAGAAGCGGTTAATAAGAGTCCGTACAAAAACGATATCATTTTCACCGGACGTGTATCCGAAGAGGATTTGAAGCACCTGCTGGGCAGTGCTTTTGCCCTGAGCTTTACGCCAATATTCGAAGGCTTTGGCTTGCCAATTGTGGAATCGATGCAAAGTGAAGTGCCGGTCATCTGCTCCAATGTTACTTCGATGCCCGAGGTGGCGGGTGATGCCGCAGTATTGGTTGATCCATTCGACGTCCAGATTATTGCCGGGGGAATGCAGCGTCTGTTTGATTCCCCGCAACTCGCCGCTGAACTGGTGGCGAAGGGTAGGTTGCAAAGAGAGAAATTCACCTGGGAACGCACAGCAACCCTTTTGTGGAACTCCGTACTGAAAGCAGTTCAGTCTTAGCGGTCCCCAGCAAGAAAGCGGCTGGCTTTGGCTGCAATATTGTCCCAATTAAAATGTTCAAAGAAAGCAACTGGTAAGTCTGAGTCTGTCCGGACTGAGGCCATCGCCCGGGCAAACGACTGTGGATCGTTGTTATCCACGACCTGCAACTTATCGCCTGTAACGGTCAATGGTATACCGGTCGCACCTTTACGGCTGCTGATCACGGTTAGATTATAGCTGAGGGCCTCCACCAATTTCGTTTGGATCCCGCCGCCCTCCGTTACAGGGTTCACAAATACATCAGCACCTTTGAAATAAATGCTGATATCGTCCACAAACCCCGCGTACACCACGTTGTGGGAGGCGTAGTCTTTCAAACCATTCATCGGTTCGGGGAGTCCTTTCCCGCAAATCAATAGCTTATATGGCCGGCCTTGTTTTTCAAAGAGGGGGTTTATTTTATCAAGCAGTTCCTGCAGCGCTAAGAGGTTGGGGCTATAGTTAAGCGAGCCGTTGAAAAGAAAGAGGGTGGCGTTTTCGCTGATGCCGTATTGTTGTCGCAGCATTGCCTGGCATCGGTTTCGTTCTGCGTCCGGCGGAATTTTATCGTCTTCGATGCCATAGGTGATTACGGTGCAGCAGGCAGGGTTCAATCCAAAAGCAGCAATGGCCGACTGGCGGTCTTCTTCGGTCTTAAAAAAATTGTAATGAGCCTTCCGATGGGTAAATTGTTCGTACCCCTTCATGATGGGCCACCACCACTTGCCAATGGTTTTCCAGCGGGCATACTCGATGTTGTGTGAATGAACAATCAGTTTTGTGCCGGTAATGCGACTAACGATAAAACCCAGCCAGCCGAAATAGGGATGTTCAATTTCCAGGAAACCGGCATTGGCTTTCTTTACAACTCGCCGGATCCGGAATACCAGGAATGGATTGATATAACGGAAAGGGGAAGACGAAAATACGGGCACCAGCGTATAGTTACCATCGGGCTTCCCATTGGCCCTGGTGCCCGCGCAGGTAAGCCGGCAATAGCGCGAAAGGTATTTATAAAATAGGGCAATGCCTTTTTCTCCCCCTGTTTTTGCAGGCAGGAAAGTGTAGGATACAATGCTTACTATCGATTGCATTGGATGGTAATCAGGCGGCTGTTTTCCATTTTTTCCATTGCATCCAGGCAGCGGCGAGTAAAGCCAGGTAGGCCAGGAGCGAAGCAATCATCGCCAGGGTATTGCCCAACTTATACGATTGCGGCTCGAAACGGAATTCGATACTATGTTCGCCGGCCGGCAATGGCATACCGCGCAGGGTGTAGTTCACCCGCAGGTAATCGGCTTTTTTGCCATCGAGATAAGCATTCCATCCCTTGTCGTAATAGATTTCGCTGAATACGGCAAACTGGTTACTGCCGGCTTTAGATTTATATACGACCGTGTCGTTGCTGTTACGAACGAAATCGAGCCTGGCTGTTGAATCGAATGCGGGCGGATTGCCTGCAGTTGCTTTGTACTTTTCCTGGATAATTACATTCTGTTTCAGATCGATGCTGTCAAGTGCCTTCATTTCCTCATTGCCGTCTTTTACCCAATGAATATTTTTCGCCAGCCAGCACGGGCCGAAAGCAGCATCATTTTTTAGTGCTACAGGCTGACGCGTGGCGGGATTCTCCTGGATAAAATATTTTGTGTTCAACATGTCGAACACGGCCTGGTTGCCCTTTTTGAGCTGGTTATCCATCAGGTCATTGTACAGACCCAAACGCGCCGCCAGGTAACCACCCAATGAATTGTGGAAGTAGGAAGCACGGGCATCAGCAAAAGGATCGCCGCCACCGGATTGATCAAACACCCTGAAATAGCCAGGGTCGGCCTTGATTTGAGCATCTGCCTGGGTTAGCTGAAATACATTGTCAAAGTCAGCCGCGTCAACAAAGTTTTCATCCGTCAGGTATCTTCTGCCGATGGCCAGTACATCAAAGGAACTGAGCAACAGAATTCCGGCAAGTACGACAGGTAGTTTTAATTTGTTGTTGATCAAAAGCCAAAGCAGTGCCAGTGCAGCGGCAATGAACAAAGTGTTCCTCAGCAAATCACTGCCCATAAGGGAACGACGGTCGGTCCGCAGTGCTTTCACCAATGAACTTCCAAACTGGGCGGCCTGGGTTTGCATATCCGTGGTTGGCTGCTTGCCCTGGCTCATTTGCTGCAACATCATGCTTTGGTAACGTTCTTTTGTTGTTGCATCCTGTACACCGCTGAAATCGGAAGTGAAATAAAATAAGGCCAGCAATACCAGCAATACGCCCATAACACCGGCGCCCAGTTTAAATTTCTTCACCAGTAATGCCTTGTCCGTTTTTCCAACCAGGATTTGTTGCAAGGCGAGTCCGCCCAGCAGGGGGAAAACCAATTGAGGTATCACCAATGCCATTGCAGGTGCGCGAAACTTATTGTACAGCGGGAAATGATTGAAAAGAAAATCGTTAAAGGCTGAAAAGTTCTTACCCCAGGCCATCATGAAGGCAAACACTACAATGCCCGCCATCCACCATTTCTGCCATCCTTCTACGAATACCAAACCTAAAACAAACAGCAGGCAAACAATAGCTCCGAGGTATACCGTACCCTGTGTAAAGGGTTGAGCCCCCCAATATGCTGAGCCGTTGGCCATTTGCAGGGCATTTTCTTCCGGTACGCCAAGATCGGTCAGTTTCTTTACAAATTCTCCCGAGCTGCTCAATTCTTTGCCGCCATTGCTGCCACCGTATAATCCAGGGATCAGCACGGTGAAAGATTCGCCGATGCCATAACTCCAGCCAAAGGCGTATTCTTTATCTAGACCATCGCTGGCTGGCTTTTTAGAACCATCCGAATTTACTGTTAGCTCTGTACGTCCGCCACGCGTGCTCTCTTTTGAAAATTCGTAGGTCGTAAGGTATCCCATGGCATTGCTGGCGAAACCTGCGACCAGTGCGATCGCCGCCAGCGCATTGGCGATAAAAAAATGGGCGATTTGCTTTTC
>JAGWTK010000312.1 GCA_028876035.1 Bacteroidota bacterium | reverse complement strand
AAATATCCTTTGTATTCTGCGAACTGAACTTAAGCTCTATATTTTGTGGAAAGCAATGACTACATACTTCGGTCCCATGGAGCGGGAAGCGAGTAATGGCATTCGGCGATCGAAATTTTACATACAATAGACAATCCACCCGGCGACCAACTTAAAACTTAGAACTTACATGAAGTGCATCGTCGATTGTAACAGCTTCTATTGTTCAGCGGAACGACTTTTCCGACCGGATCTATTGCGCAAGCCAGTGGTGGTGTTGAGCAACAACGATGGTTGTATTATCTCGCGCACCGACGAAGCAAAAGCATTTGGGGTGGGCATGGCTGGTCCGTATTTTATGGCCAAGCCGTTGATCGATAAGTATGGCATCGAAGTGTTCTCCTCGAACTATAATTTGTACGGCGATTTGAGCATGCGGGTAATGGATACTTTGCGCACATTGTCGCCCTCGGTAGAAGTGTATTCAGTGGATGAAGCATTCCTGGATTTGTCGCATATCGATCCAAAAGAAATTCCGGCTTATTCCATGCATATCCGGAAAACGGTGGAGCAGTGGACTGGTATTTCTGTTTCTATCGGTGTAGCTTCCACGAAAACCCTGGCCAAGGCAGCCAACCACCTCGCCAAGAAAAACAAAGCGGCTACACAATGCGTGTATATACTGGCAGATGCGGTGCAGGAACAAAAAGCCTTGCAACAGCTCCGTGTGAGCAGTCTTTGGGGCGTAGGTCGGGCCTACGCGCAAAAACTGGAAAACCTCGGCATCGTGAGCGCCTGGGACCTGCGCAATATGAGTGAAGAATGGGCGTATCGGCAGCTGGGAGGCGTAGTGGGGGCAAGATTAATTCGCGAGTTACGCGGTCAGCCTTCGATCGATATGCGCGATCCGCTGGAAAGCAAAAAAATGATCGCCACCACGCGTATGTTCGGTGATCCCGTAAACAATATCACCGATATCAAAGAAGCCGTGGCAACCTACACTTCACGCGCTGCCGAAAAATTACGGCGCCAGCAAAGCGCTGCGAGTATGATAAGTGTATTCATCGTCGCAAAAGAAGAAGACCATATGGCCGATTTTCACCGGGGCAACAGCATCAGCGACTATACCACGCTGCCTTCTGCAACCTCTGCCACCCATCGGCTCATCAAACCCGCCGTTGAAATCGTAGATCGGTTATACGAGACCGGTACCTGGTACAAGAAAGCAGGTGTAATGTTAAGCGGACTGGTACCCGATGATTCCATCCAGGCCAATCTCTTTGCGGCCGAGCAAGTCAATGAACAACGCCTGCTGATGGATATGGTGGACAATGTGAATTTCAGCATGCGCGACGATGTCATCAAATTTGCCAGCTCGGGTACCAAGCGCGACTGGAAAATGCGGCAGGCCTTGCGGAGTCCGAGGTATACGACGAGATGGGATGAACTCTTTGAAGTTAAATAGTTTAAAAGTTTAAGGGTTTAATAGTTTTCCAACGTGTAGCAGGCGGTGTCTTTTAGTAACTCCAACAATCGTTCGTCATTCCCGGGCTCCGATGCATCGGAGGAAATCTAAGCAAACTAATGTGTCCTTGCGAGAATATGTATGTAGTGGAGCCCTTCTCAGGACCGTCTCTCAAAGGGGACGGTGCGTCTTTGGAGGTAATTGAGTTCCGATTACCGGACGGAAAGCACTAACCGGAAGGTAACAGCTGTAAAATGGCAAGCAGGTTACCGTAGGTTTGTTGTCGGCAAGATTTCAACGTCTCCTAAACAAACCTCACATGAGCAACAAAACAAAAAAAATTATCGATTGGGTACTGGCTGGCATCGTCGGACTGCTTTTCATCGCCAGTGCAGCCGGGAAATTGGCCGGTAGTCAGCAGACCATTGATATGGCACAGCAACTCGGTATATCTGCCGCTACGTTTAAAACACTTGGCGTGATTGAGTTACTATGCGCTTTACTTTTTATCATCCCGCGCACCGGTGTTTTGGGAACGCTGCTGCTCGCTGCTTATATGGGCGGAGCGATTGCTACGCACCTGCAGCATGGATTGCCGCTGGCGCCTGTTATCATCATCGAAGCCCTGGTTTGGATTGCAGCAATCGTACGTTTTCCTGAATTAAGACAACGACTTATTTCTTAGTTCTTAATTCAGGGTTGATAGTTCATGGTTTTTCAAGGTGCATGTAGCTGCATTTTTTGACGTCATTCACGCGGGAGCATTAACGGCATTCCTGCGTCCCGATGCATCGGCAGGAATCTCGCGATCGTTTTTGTTAATAAACCTTTCCCAGCACCGTCTCCCAACGGGGACGGTGCGTCTTTTTGTACCCGGTGCTGAAGGCGCAAGATTCCGTAAATCCCAACTTCAACCTGCGTTCTGAAATAGGCAGTATCCGCTTACTTGAGACAACGAGCTTTTATGTTTTCTATAGCCCCAGGTGCTGAAAAATATAACAGCAACGATCAACTGCAGCGGAAACTTCTTACATTCATTTACCAAAACGTTGAACATGAGAACGACTTCATTCCTGATGGCTTTCAGCCTGCTGGCCTTTTCTTCCTTCTCACAAAAGACAATAGCCATTAAATGTGGTCATTTGATCGATCCAAAGACAGGGTCAGACCAAACCAATATGGTTATCCTAGTCAAAGGCAATATTGTAGAGAGTGTAACCAGTGCGGCTTCCTTCAAACAAAAAACGGATTCGGCTATCGATCTCTCGGGCTATTATGTGTTGCCAGGTTTGATCGATTGCCATACCCATGTGCTGCTGCAGGGCGATATCACCAGTGAAGACTACGACGTACAACTGTTAAAGGAATCGATTCCTTACCGCACCCTGCGCGCATCGCGGAGTGCGAAAATTGCTGTGGAGAATGGATTCACTACTATTCGGGATCTCGAAACCGAAGGTGCTATGTATGCCGATGTGGATGTGAAACGCGCTATCAACAATCATGTTATTCCAGGTCCGCGTATGCAGGTAGCTACGCGGTCCATCAATACGGTCGGACATTATCCCATCAGTCCGAAAGACTATGCCTGGGAACTGGATCTGCCCAAAGGTGTACAATTGGTAAATGGGGCAGATGAAGCGCGTCGTGCCGTGCGTGAACAAATATCGTATGGAGCAGATTGGATAAAAATTTATGCTGACCGGGGCTATTATCGTTTGCCCGACGGCAGCTACCGGAGCCGCCCCAATTTCACCAAAGAAGAAATTACTGCCATTGGCGAAGAAACCATCTCCTCCGGAAAAAAATTAGCCGCGCATGCGGTCACCCGCGATGGCATTCTCGCAGCGATCGAAGCGGGCGCATCTACCATTGAACATGGTTTTGGAATGGACGATGAATGCATCAACCTCATGGTGAAAAAAGGCGTGTACTGGTGTCCCACCATTTATGTGTGCGATTATGTGGCCGAAGGTCGTGCAAAGGCCGGCTCACCCATCAACAAATATTTTATGCAAACACTGCCGGCGCTGTTTAAGAAAGCGATGAACGCCGGTGTAAAGATTGCTTATGGTACAGATATCGGCGGCTATAGCTGGGATGAACCACAGGCAAAAGACTTTTCTTATATGGTGCAATACGGCATGAGCAATCTCCAGGCATTGCAATCCGCCACTACTGTTGCCGCGCAACTCATGGACATGGAGGGAAAAATTGGTGAAATAAAAACCGGCAGCTTCGCTGATATCATCGCTGTAAAAGCGGATCCGCTGAAAGACATCAAAGTATTGGAGCAGGTGAAATGGGTGATGAAAGACGGGGCAGTTGTTAGTCGGCAATTCTAACTTGGTAGTCTGTTAAGTGTTGGTTGGAGCTTCGTTGGCATGTGTTCATAGTTCGAGGTTCGATGTTCATGGTTCATCGCCCATATTTGGAACGTCACCCCGGCGAAAGCCGGGGTCTCCTGATAAGAAGTCTGTTCATTATTTTCTAACTATGGTGCTGGATTGGAAAAGAGATGCCTCCCGACGCGCCGGGCATTACGCTGCCGGGGGTAAGTTCTAAGCACTAATCGGTCTTGCTAAATCTAAATTAAATCTAGAATTCTCGTCTAAGTCGTCCAGCCAACCGCTAATCGCCAACAGCCAATAGCTTTCACTTCGCCTTCGCGTAAGCAATTCTGGCAACAGATGTAGTTTCATAATACGCATCATTTCCCAATGAAGCGAGGCTCTTGCATTGTTCCAGCGATATAAATCCATCGGGCTGTACCAGTGAGGAATCAATATGAACCTGGTGAATCGATCCGATCACCAGGAAAGTATCATTTTGTTTGATGGGCACAATCTCTTCGAGTTGCAATCCATACCGCACTTTACTGGCTGCTACATAAGGGGCCGCAAAATCGTTTTCATATACAGCTTCCAGTGATACGGCTTCAAATTCGTTTATCTCTGCGGGATATTTAGCGCTGGTCTGGTGGGCCTGGTCAACAAATTCGGGATGGATATGATTGATGGTATAAGCGCCGGTCGCACGAATGTTCTCGATCGTATCGCGTGCCGCGGCGATAGGGCGGTTGATATATCCTACCAGGGCGGGATTTGAGCCGAGGTGAATGACACTGCTGAAAACGGCGAGGTTGGCAATACCGTCGTTACTGATGCTGCCAATCAGGCAAACGGGTTTGAAGCCGGTGAGGCAATTGATAAAATTCGCGCGGTAGAATCTTTCCCAGGACTTGATCTCCTCCAATGAAATTTTCTGCATGCCTTCCTAACAATCCTTGCTGCAAAAAGTTGAACTCATGCATCAGGAATGTCCAGCAACGGTTCAAGATTTTCCAATTCTTCTTCAGTGAAAAGACGGGATTGAATACAGAACCGAACGCCCAATGGAATTTCCAGCGAGAAACTGCTGCCACGACCGGGTGTGACGTCGAGTGTGAGTTGTGTGTGTTTCCAATATTCAAATTGATCGGCGCTCATGTAGAACCGGCAGCCTTCTATTTCGCCGAGGCATATATCATTGCTGCCTACCCGCAATTCGCCGGCGGTATAACACATCGGTGCAGAGCCATCGCAGCAGCCGCCGCTTTGGTGAAACATGAGGGGACCATGCAATTTCTTTAGCCAGTCGATCAGGTCGATGGCGCTTTGCTTTGCTAATAAGCGGGGAACTTTTTTCATAGCGAAATCGCTTTAACGAAAATTGGACAGTGACCCGAAAGCCACTGTCCGTTTCAAC
>JAGWTK010000311.1 GCA_028876035.1 Bacteroidota bacterium | reverse complement strand
ATGTAGATAAACTGGAGCTGCTGGTAGACGATGAAACCTGGTTGTTACCAAAATACCGCGAAATGCTATTCCTCCGATAGGCATCACCGTTAGTAATAGCAATAGCTGGTTTTGGATACCGCACTAGATAAGCATCCAGCCAGGTTAAGCGTTTACACTTAGAATTTTAAAAGACAACAATTCCTAAATTACCGGAGCAACCCGGTGATTTTTGCGTGTTCGACCAGGCAGGTCCAATTGGGTTGCAGCAAAATTTATCCCGGAAGGATAACAAGCCCAATGACCGCTGCCCGAAAAATATTAATCGCTGCATTACTTTTGCTGCCAGTCATTCTACTTGCCGTTTTCACGACATCGGAAACCAACCGCCTGTTTAATGAAAACCTGTATGCCGAGAGAAGTACGCAGGCGAGCTTAGCTGCACACCTCCTGAAAACAAAACTCGATCACATCAGTGAGCTGGGCCTTGCGTTAGCAGGCAGGCCAGCCTTCAGGTCACTTGTTCAACACGGGCAATGGGATGCCGCTGCGCTCTTGTTAGACGAGGTTCCTCGTGATTTTCCGTACGTCGTTCGTATACAGCTGCTCGATACGATGGGTATGGTTCGATCGGAACTGGATGCCAGGAAGATAGTTCTCCCGGGTGCTAAGGATAGTGTGGCGTTTACCGGCAACGTCAATCAACTCCCCCCCACTTCGATAACGCCTGTTTACCGAAGTGCCGTCCATTCACACCCTATCGTTACTGCAGTAAGGGCCGTTATGCTCAGCAATAACCGGCGTCCCCTGGGTCTTTTGTTGCTGGAAGTAGACATGAATGCACTGCTCGCGTGGAGCGTAACAGTAAGCATTGGAAAAAGCGGTTATGTATATGTGGTAGATAATCTCGGCCATGTGGCCGCCAGTCCTGAAATCCGGGATGGAGACTCCATACCGGACTATTCCAGCGTACCCGTGGTTCAAATGGCCCTGGCCGGAAAAAAAGGTATCACCACAAATTACAATCCCGTTGTAAAGCAATACCGGCTATCTGCGTTTGAACCTGTTCTGGACTATGGTTGGGCAGTAATCGTTCAACAGGAAGCAACCGCTGCGCTGGCAACCAAAAAAAATACCGGCTTTATTTTTATTCTTTCGCTGTCGATGGTATTGTTGTCCGGCATCTTTGTTTGGGCAGTACTTCGCGAAATATCGCGCCGTAAGCAACTTGAACGGAAACTTCAATTGCAGAACCTCGACCTCGAAGATCGCGTTGCCAAAAGAACGGCAGCCCTGGCAGAAAGTGAGCAGGCACTGCGGGCCAGCGAAATTCGCTTCCGTTCATTGATCGAAAATAGCTCAGACGGAATTGTAGTCAACGATGCCAGTTTCGGAATTACCTACCAGAGTCCATCCGTACAGCGCATTACCGGCTACACAGCAGCCGAGAGGGCTGGTCGGCATATACTTGATTTTGTACACCCCGACTACCACCGCTATGTTTCACGTATTACAGAGCAGGTTCAGGCTTCACCCGGGGTTCCCATTTCATTTCAATATCCCTTCCTTCATAAAGACGGCCATTACATTTGGCTGGAAGGCGTTGTTACCAACCTTACGCATGACCCGTCTGTAGCAGCGATCGTTGCCAATTATCGAGATGTATCAGAAAGAATAGAGGCTGATAAAAAAATTATTGCCAGCGAGCGAAGGTACCAGGCGCTCGTGGAATATAACCTCGAAGTAACTACGCTGCGGGATGCGCAGCTTCGGGTAATCTACCGGACGCCCGCGGCAAAAAGGGTGACAGGCTGGGATGAAAAGGACCCTGAACTGGACTCCGGCGAACTCGTTCATCCGGATGATCGAGAACATGTGAAACACGTTATAACATCAGCACTCGAACACCCGGATCATTTATTTCAGTCGCGTTTTCGCTATAAACACAAAAAGGGACACTATCTCTGGATGGAAGGCACGGTGGTTAACAAGCTGCAGGATGAAACCGTCGGCGGCATTATTTCTAGTTTTCGTGACGTGAGTGAAAGAGTAAAATCAGAAGCTGCTATCGAAGCCAGTGAGAAACTTTACCGGAACCTGTTCGAAAACCTGCTGAGTGGATTTGCTTATTATCAAGCGGTTATTGTGAACGGACGCTTAACCGACGCCGTTTACCTCGCCGTTAATAAGCAATACGAAAGCCTGGTTGGCCGCAAAATCCTGCCAGGATGCCTGCTTTCAGCGGTTGTTCCCGGCATTCTTGAATCCGGCATACCCAACCGTGAGATCATCGAAAAAGTAGTGAGTACAGGTGAGCCGCAGCGTTTCGAATCTTATGTTTCTTCCCTTCACAAATGGCTGTCTATCTCGATGTACAGTCCGGCTCCAGGGTATTTTGTAGCACTCATTGATGACATTACCACGCAGAAAGAAGCCGAATCCAATATTCGAAAGATCAATGCAAGCCTGGAAGAAAAGGTAACGCAAAGAACGGCCGAACTGAAAAAAATGAATGAAGAACTGGAAGCATTTTCATACTCGGTGTCGCACGACCTCCGCGCGCCTTTGCGTGGTATCCTCGGATTTACTTCCATCCTGGAAGAAGAATACAACGCAAAACTTGACGATGAAGGACGAAGGATCACCTCCGTCATCAAAGCTAACACGATAAAAATGGGCGAGTTGATTGACGATCTGCTCCTTTTTTCCAGGGTAAGCAGGCAGGAACTGCAACTGGCCGATATCAACACGATCGATCTGGTCGCACAACTGGTCGCTGAATACAACCGCAGTTCGTCCGGGAAAAAAATCGTTTGGCATTTCAGCGAACTGGCCTGGGTGCGGGCAGACCTGGCCAGCCTGCGGCAGGTATGGCGCAACCTCTTATCAAATGCTATCAAATATTCCGGTAACAGGGAAATCATCGAAATAGAAATACATTCTGAAGACAAAGAAGATGAAATAGTATTCAGCGTTCGCGACAACGGGGTTGGCTTTGACCCGAAATACAGCTCCAAACTTTTTGGCGTATTTCAGCGGCTGCACGGCGCCGATGAATTTGAAGGAACTGGTGTTGGTCTCGCGATCGTTGAGCGCATCATCAGCAAACACGGCGGAAAAGTATGGGCTGAAAGTAAGCCAGGAGAAGGTGCCTGTTTCTATTTCTCCGTTCCAAAACAATCTAAACAATGAGCCATGAATCCGAACTTCATTGAAGTGCTATTGGTAGAAGACAATCCCGCTGACGCGGAACTAACGTTACGGGAACTCAAAAAGAATAAACTCGTTAACACCTGCTACCATGCCAGAGACGGGGAAGAAGCCCTTGAGTTCCTCTTCGCGACCGGGCGTTTTGCAGCGAGCCGCAGCATTGCATCGCCCCCCAAGCTGGTGCTGCTTGACTTAAAAATGCCCAAGATCGGCGGACTGGAAGTACTTGAAAAAATTAAATCAGATGAGCGGACAAAAGCGACACCTGTTGTTGTACTTACTTCTTCCCGGGAAGATCCCGATATCCAGAAGTGTTATCAACTTGGTGCCAACAGCTATATCGTAAAGCCCGTCAACTTTGAAAATTTTGCACAGTCTATTAAAGGCATTGGCTTTTATTGGCTGTTGCTGAACCAGGACCCCACTAACTGACCCTTATGCAGGATTCGCTTAAAATACTAATGCTGGAAGACAGCAGCACCGATGCTGAACTGATACAAAGAATGCTGCGCAAGGAATGGGCGCAGTGCGCCTTCACGGTGGCATCCAGCAAACAGGCATTTATCAAACAATTGAAGGACTTCGCCCCCGACCTGGTACTGGCCGACAATGCCCTCCCGGGTTTCAGTGCGGCTGAGGCATTGGAATATTTGCAAAGTGCTAAACAACGTATCCCGTTTATCCTGGTGACGGGTACGGTTTCCGAAGAATTTGCAGCTACCATCATAAAAAAAGGCGCAGACGATTATATATTGAAAGATCGCCTGATACGGCTACCCGCTGCTATCGAAGCTGCCCTCAAGCACCGGCAGGCAGCTCAGGAAAAGCAAAACGCCGCCGATAAGTTGCGGCTCAGTGAAGAAAAATACCGCATGCTTGTTGAACATGCTTTCGACGGAAACATCATTTATAACTTAGACGGAAGAATTATCGACTGCAATTATAGCACCTGCCAATACCTGGGTTATTCTCTGGAGGAATTGCAGAAACTGTCTGTCACCGATGTTTTTTTTAAAGAAGACCTGCAGCAAAGACCTATTTATTTTGAATCACTGAAAGCTGGCCATTCCACCATCGATTACCGGCGGCTGCGGCGAAAAGACGGCACCCATGTAGATATGGAGATTGTTACCAAGATGATGCCCGATGGTAAATTAATGGCAGTAGGCCGGGATATTACAGAGCGAAAAAAAGCAGCAGAGCAGCAATCGCTATTTGCATCAATAGTAAACTCCTCTGAAGATGCCATTATCAGTAAAACAACTGATGGTATCATTACCAGCTGGAACCGGGGTGCTACCAATACCTTCGGATACGATCCGCGTGAAGTCATCGGGCAGCATATCTCCATTATCATCCCTCCCGATCTTGTAGAGGAGGAAAATTCTATTGCAGACAGGGTAAAGACGGGTGCAGTTGTGCAACACTATGAAACCATGCGCCTGCATAAAAATGGCAGCGAAGTGTATGTTTCGATTGCCATGTCACCCGTCCGAAGCAGCCGTGGAGCGATAACAGGCTGCGCGATCATCGCACGCGATGTAACGGATAACAGGAAGAAAGAACAGGCTATCCGCGAATCCAACGAAAGGTTTGAAATGGTTACCCGCGCTACGAATGATATCATCTGGGACTGGAATACAGAGACCGATATCTTATGGTGGAATCCAAACTTCTACAACCATTTCGGGTTTAAACCTGCTCCTGTTCCTGAAAATGTGAGTTCCAGGTACCTTCATATACATTCCGAAGACAGGGAACGCGTACTATCGACCATCTGTAACTGCTTCAGGGAAAAAGAAGCATTCTGGAAAGACGAATACCGTTTTATCACGGCATCAGGCGAAACAGCTTTTGTGCTCGACTGCGCTTATATCCTGTATAAGGAAGATGGCAGTCCTTACCGGATGGTGGGTGCGATGCTGGATATCACCAGCCGTAAAAAGGCAGAAGAGCTTGTTCGCAACAGCATGGAAGAGAAGCAGGCGCTCGCAGCCAAAACTTCGTCCATATTGAACACCCTGCCTGCCAATATTGCCCTGCTGGATGC
>JAGWTK010000310.1 GCA_028876035.1 Bacteroidota bacterium | reverse complement strand
GCTCTTTACACACGCGTTCCAATTGCCGGGTGCTCAGGCAGGCGAGTGAGGCTAGTTTCTCCACCGGCATGTTACCACCGGATTGGATTAGTTCTTTTAATGCCAGGTCTGCAGGTAATAATGTTTTCACCCGGTTTAACCGGGCAATCATGAATCGTTCAAGGATGTTTTTGGCGGTAATTGGGTCTTCTGATTCCATTAATTGTTCATTTATCTCGCGTGTTTGGCTACCAATGATATCCATCGAGTCGAAATCCTGGTCACACATGCCTTCCATGGGTACGCCAAGAAAGCGATAGAGCCCGCCCGGATGAAAGGCTACACAAAGCATCCGGTGATTGGTGCCAAGTTGAAGGTTTACGCGCGTGAGCTGGGGACCTACTACCAGGCTGGTTGGTTTTCGGATGAATTCGGTTTCTCCTGCCCGCTGAGCCCGCATCCGGTCATTGAGGTAAAAGTAAATGCAGTGTTGCGGACTGGGCGGGAAGGGGCAAATTGTTTCTTTGGCACCTGCATCAAGCTTCGACTCCACATACAAGAAGTAGTGGACCAGATCCCTCAGCGCGGGTTGCGGTATGAATATTCGGGTAGTCAAGACCGTTGGTATATTGGCAATTTATCAAAAAATGTCCGCTATTTTTTGCCCCAGCCCTGCGGCCACTTACAAAACTTATCGAGCGATAGGGGGCCACGTACATTGAATCCAACGTAATAAACAGGGGAGTAGCTTGGATAGAGCGCCACTTTTTCTGTTTCCGCCACCACCCAATAACGCCAGTTGGCCCAATCAAAAAACAGGAACCTGCTATAATAATGGATATGGGTGCCCGCATCTTCCACGTCAGCTTTTACTACCTGGTCGATGGTTTTCCAGTCGATTTGTGCAGCGCCGTCAAAAAGAGAATCGAAAGGCAGCGCGGGTGCGCCCTGTACATTCGTTGTATAGACCCCATCCCTGAAGTAGTAGGTGATGTCACGGTACAGGCCCAGGTAATCATGGTAAGATGGACCCGGCCTGTATTGCGTGCGCATGGCATTGTTGCCATAGGGCTTTTTGCCCGCCATCGAACCAGCGTACTGGGGGTCATTGAGCTTGCGATAAAGATTGGAATTGGTTTGCAACGGCCCGTATTGCCAGGGGCTTCCGGCGTTGGAACTGACACCGTTTTTTGCATCGGTTACCATATTCATGGAATGACCAAAGGCCGCCGAAGTAACCTGTGCCGGCCAGGAAGCAGCAATGTTATTGATTGAGACAGGTGCCGTGATAACAGTGGCACTATCGCTGAATCCTGAACTACCCGGTATTAGCGACACTACAAAAAATTGTTTGTCCGCATTGTCGGTATGGTTCAAATCAAAGATCGCAAACTTGCCGTTTTGTACCTGGGCCGATTGAAAGTATTCAACGGCAAAATTGGGTGTGTGGGTGCTACTACCTGCTGTTGCCGGCCCGGCAGGACTTGTCTTTTTACAGGCAACAAAGGAAATCACGAGGCATAGGCACACTATCATCTTTCTGTAAAGGAGCATCTTGGTTCTTTTGCGTAAAACTACCGTCAGCCGAAGGCAGGATACTAGTATAAATCCGACATTTTGCAATAATCAGGAAAGTGCACCGTTTTTTTTTACGTTGAATTAAACCTGTCTTACATAAATCCATCCTAGTACTGTATATTTTTAAAAACAACACAAAAACCACCATTATGAAAAGGATTAGTTTACTGATGTTTGCCGCACTGTTGTCTGCAGGTGCTTTCGCCCAAACTCCTACGACCGGAAACGCTGATAAGAAAGAAGACATGAAAGATCTTCGGAAAGACATTCGCGATGTACGTCACGACAGACGTGAAAAAAGAGAGGCACTCAAAGAAGGCAACAAGGAAGAGGCCAAGGAAATTCAAAAGGACATTCATGCTGATAAAAAAGACATCAAAGCCGATGCAAAAGATCTGAAAGCGGATGGTGTTAAGCACCCCGTTCGTCGCGCACAACGCCAGATTCACCGTCAGAACCACCACTAATCATTTCTTCGCGATATGATACGGCACCCGGAGTCCCGGGTGCTTTTTTTTGCCTTGCAAACAGCCTTTTTTTAACGGCAGATATTGTAGTTTGCAGCATGAATTTCACTGTTCGCAGGGCAACACCGGCCGACGCGGGACTAATTGCTGATATCAGCCGCCAGACCTTCTACGATACATTTGCAGCGTCCAATACAGAAGCAGATATGCAAAAGTTTATGGACGGTCCCTTCCGGCACGATGTATTGAAGCAGGAAGCAGAACAGCCACAATTTATCTTCCTGTTGGTGTATGCAGCGGATAAGCTTGCCGGTTACGCGAAGCTTGCCGAAGGCGATAACCCGAAAGGAGTGGAGGGAAATGCCATCGAAATTTGCCGCATCTATAATACAAAAGAATTCATTGGCAAAGGCGTTGGCGCTTTCCTGATGAATTATATTCTTGACTTATGCAGGTCGATGGGAAAGGATCAGGTTTGGCTGGGCGTTTGGGAACACAATGAGCGGGCCAAACAGTTCTATGCAAAATTTGGCTTTACACAATTTGGCACCCATGATTTTGTGCTGGGCGATGATGTGCAGACAGATTGGTTAATGAAGAAAAGCCTGGCTACGGAGTTGTAAAGTTTAATGTCTAAGGTTTAAAGTTCTTCAGGTGTAATTTGCAGATTGAAAAGTACCCTGGCTCCTGCGCCTGGTCATTCGGCGACGCCGTTTTCATATTTCCACATTTGCACATCTTCACATTGAGCGCACTATCGCATTCATGATCTTCTCAGCATGTACCCTCGAGTTTTCAATAAATAACCGATGCGTGTTCATACCGCCGCAGATGACGCCGGCGAGGTAAATATGCGCGACATTGGTTTCATGCGTTTCTTCATTCAGAACAGGACACCGCGATGCGTCGTCCGAGAGCTCAATTCCAATCCGGCTTAAGAAATCAAGGTTGGGCTGGTAGCCGGTAGCGGCAATGACCCATTCGTTCGCCAGCGTAATAACGCGGTCGGGGGTTTGAATGTCCACTTCCTGTTCACGGATGGCAATGAGCCGGCTGTTGAAATATGCCTTTATCGAACCTTCTTCTATCCGGTTGATGATATCCGGACGTACCCAATATTTCACCCTTGCACCGATTTCTGGTTCTCGCACGACCATGGTTACTTCAGCACCCTTGCGCCATGTTTCCAGCGCTGCATCCACTGCCGAGTTCTGCGCACCCGTAACAATTACTTTCTGAAATGCATACGGATGTGGATCCTGGTAATAATGCGTCAGTTTTGGCAAATCCTCTCCGGGAACCTGGAGGAGATAAGGGATATCGTAAAAACCGGTGGAAATAACAATATATCCCGACTGGTAAACCGACCTGCTAGTGGTAACGGTGAACCGGTCGTTGTTGGTTTGGTCATTGTTGGTTACGGACAGCACCTCTTCATACAAATGAATATTCAATTTATAAGAAACAGTCACGCGCCGGTAATATTCCAATGCTTCCGAACGCGTGGGTTTGGGATTATTGGAAACAAACGGAATTCCGCCAATTTCCAGGCGCTCTGAAGTGGAAAAAAACGTCATATTAGCGGGATAATGATAAAGACTGTTTACGAGGCAACCTTTTTCCAGGATCAGGTAGGATAGATTTCTTTTGGAGGCTTCAATACCACAGGCAAGCCCGATTGGTCCGCCGCCGATTATGATAACATCGTATCGTTGAATACTTGACAATTTTTTCTTGCAAATTTACGCAGCGCGTGGTTAAAAAGTTTAAGGTTTAAAGTTTAAGGTTGTTTACGTGTATCAGCGTCGCCTTGCAACAGATCGTTTTAGGGCCGTGCTTTATTAATACCGCTTAAGTCTGGTGTCTTGCGCAAATAGATGCATGGGCAAATCGCTTGAACGATTAAGCCGTTAAACATTTAAACAGCTAAACCTGCATCGCCAGAAACCAGCGTCAAAAGGGGGCAGCCGCACAGAAAGAACCTTAAACTTTAAACCTTAAGGGCATCTCTAAAAACTATGGATAAGGTGCAATGTTTTGATCAGTAAGTTTGTCTGAGCAAAAACATCTGCCATGTCCAAAGTTAGAGGATTGTTTGATGAACAGGTTCGCCTTGAGAAACTGAGCAAGAAGGAAGACCCGCTGGAGAAGCTCAAAGCGCACATTGATTTTGAATACTTCCGTAAGGCATTGGAAGATGGCTTGGGTCGAGATACAGATAAGAGTAAAGGCGGGCGACCGAGCTATGATGTGGTGCTGATGTTTAAGATATTGATTTTGCAACGGTACTACAATGTGAGTGATGACAATATAGAATATGCTATCCTGGACCGCTTAAGCTTTATGCGTTTTCTGGGGTTAGGGATAAACGACCCGGTTCCTGATGCCAAGACTATCTGGGTGTTCAGAGACAGTTTACGTAAGCAGAAGTTGATAGAGCGGTTGTTTGGGATGCTGGATAAGCAGTTGGACAAGGATGGCGTAATAGTGCACAAGGGTAAGATTGTAGATGCTGCGATAGTGGAGGTTCCGCGTCAGAATAACAGCCGGGATGAGAACAAGGTGATCAAAGAAGGAGAAGTTCCTGGGAACTGGTCAGAAAATAAAGAGCGACAAAAGGACACCGACGCCCGGTGGACCCGAAAAAGGAACATCAACTTTTTTGGATATAAGAACCATATTAAAGTTGATACAAAGACAAAGTTGATAACGGGATATCGGGTAACGACGGCCAATATCAACGACCACTACGTGATGGCAGACTTGCTGGATAAGAAGGAAGACGGCGGTCAACCACTGTATGCAGACTCAGCCTATAGCAGTGCAGCGATGGAGGAGTTATATAAAGCCAAAGGGGTAATCAGCAGGGTGAACCAAAAAGGATATAAGAATAAGAAGCTAACAGATGAGCAGCGAAAGAAAAACCGAAGTAAATCCAGGATACGAAGCAGGGTAGAGCATGTGTTTGGGTTCATGGTCAATAGCATGAAGGGCTTGTTCGTCAAATACCGCAGCTTTAAAAGAAACCAAGCTGCCATCGGGCTGATGAACCTGACCTATAATCTGTTCAGAATGGTCCAAATGAACATAGCATTAACCAAGTGACAACAGAAAGCCTGCAAAAGGCAACAAACAAGCCGCTGAACCGATGAAAATAAACGCCGTCAGTGACCGAAAACCCATCACTGAACATCAAAAACCTAAAAAGTAGGCATCAAAAAACACCCAAAAAAAA
>JAGWTK010000309.1 GCA_028876035.1 Bacteroidota bacterium | reverse complement strand
ATCTTTGGATCCTCATCTTTGCCATTTTTGTGGCTTCCTTGGGTTTGAATGTTAATGCAACTGCGGTTATCATCGGCGCCATGCTCATTTCACCCCTGATGGGCCCCATCATGGGTATCGGCCTGGGCATCGGTATCAACGACCTGGCCTTATTGCGGAAGGCCTTCTATAATTATAGCATTGCAATGGGTGTGGCATTGGCAACATCCACGCTATTCTTTCTCTTATCACCGCTGGACGATGCTCACTCCGAAATACTGGCCCGGACCTCGCCCAATATATACGATGTTCTCATCGCGCTCTTTGGTGGCTTTGCTGGCATCCTGGCCACTTCGAGCAAACATAAAGGCAATGTAATCCCCGGCGTGGCCATTGCCACCGCATTGATGCCGCCACTGTGTACCGCCGGGTACGGACTCGCTACCCTCCAATGGCGCTTTTTCATGGGTGCGTTTTATTTGTTTATCATCAATACGGTCTTTATTGCTCTATCCACCTTCATCTTTGTGCGCCTCCTCCATTTCCCCTACAAACAATTGCAGAATCGCCGGGCTGAAGTCATTTCACAACGCATCGTATGGCTGGTAACAGTCATTACCTTACTACCCAGCCTGTATTTTGGATATGATATAGTGAAACAAAGCAGGTTCACCCGCAACGCCAACAACTTTATCAATTACGAAGCGATATTTCCGAACGATTACCTGCTGAACAAAAAAATCGATGCCCGTGATAAATCCATCACCCTGGTTTTTGGTGGCAACGAAATTTCTGCGAGCGAAATCGAAAAACTGAAACGTCAACTCAAAAAATACGACCTGGAAGACGCCACGCTGGAGGTGAACCAGGGCTTTGCCTATCTCGCTGAGAACAAAACCACAGATCCCAATGACCAGGTTTCGCAACTAACAATCGCATTAGAAGCAAAAGAAAGGGAAAAATCATACCTGCAGGCTAAACTAGACAGCCTGAACCAGCAACAGAATATCAGCAAACAGCTTTTCAGCGAGTTAAAATCACTGTATCCAGGGCTAAAAGATGCTGTTCTCCAACCTTCATTTATCCTGGGCGACAGTGCACGTTCATCGCCCACCTACCTCGCGATCCTTTCTATGAACGGAAAAATATCATCACAGGATAAAACCAAAATCCAGAACTGGCTTAATACAAGACTCCAGCTGAAAGTGACTGACCTTATTATCCGGTAGTGCTGTTTTATGCGCTGCAATAAGAACCAACAACGTAACCATAATTAATTAACATCACCAACTGATTCAATGATGGCAATTCTATTGATATCTGTTTTCGTCCTCGGCTACCTTGCCATTGCATTTGAACATCCGCTGCAACTCAATAAGGCGGCTTCAGCGCTGATCACCGGCGTACTGTGCTGGACTGTGTACATATTGCACAACCACGAAAAGGATGTAGTGTCCGATGAGCTGCTGCACCACCTCGGAGAAATTGCTTCCATCCTGTTCTTTCTGTTAGGCGCCATGACCATCGTGGAGCTAATCGACTCCCATAATGGCTTTGACATCATTACCGAAAAAATTAAAACCACCAGCAAGAGAAGGCTTCTGTTGATGGTCACCGCCCTCACCTTCTTCCTGTCGGCCTTGTTGGACAACCTCACCACCGCCATTGTTATGACTTCTCTTTGCGCAAAGATCCTGCACCAGAAAGAAGACAGGTTATGGTTTGCGGGCATGATTGTTATCGCGGCCAATGCAGGCGGTGCCTGGTCGCCCCTGGGTGATGTCACCACCACGATGCTCTGGATCGGCGGACAAATCACCGCGCTGAACATCATGAAAGAACTGATACTTCCTAGTATTGTCGTGTGCCTGTTACCTGCATTGATAGTGTCTTACCGTTTCAGGGGTCAACGATTTGCGGCCGTTCCAAAATCAACCTGCACAGCAAGAGAAAAAAAAGAAGGTAAAATCATCCTGTTCTCCGGCGTTGGGTTTTTGGTTTTCGTTCCTGCATTTAAAACCCTCACGCATTTGCCGCCATTCATGGGTATTTTGCTCGCGCTTGGCTTTATGTGGCTAATCACGACCATTGTTCACAAAGGCAAAGACATTCAAACCCTGGAACGGTATACAGTAGCCAGGGCGCTGCAAAAAGTGGATACCCCCAGTATTCTTTTTTTCCTCGGTATTTTATTGGCTGTGGCTGCGCTGCAGTCGTTTGGATTGTTGAAGGAACTGGCTGCCCTGCTCAGCGTTACATTAAAGAACGATTATACGATCGGCACTTCACTTGGCTTGCTTTCGGCGATTGTAGACAACGTACCACTGGTGGCAGCAGCGCAAGGCATGTATAGTTTATCTGACTATCCCACTGACCACCATTTCTGGGAATTTCTCGCACTTACCACCGGTACCGGGGGTAGCGCTATTATTATCGGCTCGGCGGCCGGCGTAGCGGTGATGGGCATCGAACGCATTCGATTCATGTGGTACCTGAAAAAAATAAGTGTTCTCGCGCTGGTTGGATTTGTGGGTGGCATCGCCATCTTTCTGCTCCAGCTACAGTTTAGCCAGTCTTAGAAAGAACAAACTTTAGAACCAGGAAAAATAATCTTTACTACACTAGGCATTTGCCCTGATTTTTATTCATTCAAATCGTTGCAAGGCAGGGTGCCGTATCGTCATTTCTTCAATTGCCTCAATAGATTGAAATTGTACTGCCTCACTTTACAAAGATTATGTTTCCCAAAAAGATGAACACGCATCTACCACGTTGCGTGTAAAGAACTTTAAACATCAAACCTTACACTTTAAACTTCTATCACCATTCAAGCTTTAAAAAAGAAACCGCCTGCGCCGGCAAATCAACGTTCACTTTCAGCACTCCGTTTTTTACGGATTGATATGCCGGTGATCCAAATAGACACAACTCCCCGGCCCGTTCCAACGCACGAATTTGTGCCGCCGTTGGCTGGGCCGGTGAGCCCATCGACTGCCAAAGCGCATAGGCATTGCTGTGATGATCATCGATGCGGTATTGCGTAAGCAATGCTTTCATTGCTGGTATTTTTGACCAGCTAAGTTCAACCTTTGTAGTATCAGCTTTGACATCGTCATCGTGGTAGTTCCAAACAAGCAGGGTGGATGAATGCTTCTCTTTACAAGCTAGTGCATAGATATCGCGGTAGAAACCACGCAAACTCGAATCAACCGCTGTACGCAGGTCATAATATTGTGAAGACTCCACCGGTATGCGATTGCCGTTCATCATGCCGAACATCCGGAATACATTCAATACGGGTTTGTCAACGCCATTGGTGGCGAGATCACGGAAACCATAAAACCAGGGCTGGTCTTCGAATTCAAAAGACCAGGATACGGCACCGGTAAAATTGACATGGTACAAATCAGCCAACAAATATTCCCTTGCAAAGGAAGCCGCCGTGTAGGATGAATACATGGTTCCATTCCGATAGGCATTTTCCGGGTTCGTAGCCATTCCACAAGCTGCGCATCCTTCGGGATCGGACTCGCCAACAATAATGGGGATATTCTTTAACTGCGGATAGGATGCGACGATTTTAAATCCGGTTTCGATATCACTCAACTGACGGCCCATATTCATGCGCACATGGCCATTAGCCAGCTTCGGAGAACCTTTCGCATGAAATAAGATAGCATCCAGGGGCGCGCCTTTCCTGCCGGTGACGGCATTTGTGCCATTCAAACAATGTTCAATAAACGCGCGCATCCACTGCTGTGCGTTCTCGCCTGCGGTACCAGCCACATTCATTCCGCCGATTCTAGCAGCTGGCAATGCCCGCTTTAACGCATCAGCCGTATAATCGTATAACTTAAAAAATTCCTCCCGTGTACCTTTCCAATAGAGACCATTGGCTTCATTCCACAATTCCCAATACCAGCTGGCCACTTCTTTTGGTCCATACCGGTCAACGGAATGTTTCACCCATGCATACACCAGGGCTGCCCATTTATTGTAGTCTTTCGGCGGATAGGCCCACCCGGTGACAATATCTGTATATGGATCGCCGGGTTTCCAATGATGCCGGTAAGGTTGAGGATGAGTCGACAAGGCCTCCGGCATAAAACCAATCTGCGCCAGCGGCTTCATGCCTCTTTGAATATAGGTATCAAAAATGCTGTCGATGATCGCCCAGTTGTACACAGGATTCCCGTTTGCATCTTCGGTATAGGCATTGGTGGATCCCCATTTCAATGCCGCTTCCCCATCGCCACTCACCAGCAAACTATGCGTTCGCACATACACGGGAACAGGACTCAGTGCAGCCAGTTCCGACAATAACTTTTTCCCATCTTTCATGTAGGTGTAATTGGGCTCATCATATCCAAACCAGGCCCATACCGGTTTCATGGGTGTTCCGGATCGGGAGATGTCCACATTAATCTCTACTTGCGCTATTGAGCAAACTGTCGTGAGGATTGTAAGTATTAAAATGCAGATGCTCCTGGACATCGTTGAAAAGTTTAAGAGTTTAAAAGTTTAAGGTTCTTTTGTGTAACTCGCGACGGTTCTAATTTATCTCGTTGTCCTGCAAGATCACTTTGACCAGCAATTGCATCTAATCCATAACCTAATGGCATTTACTGCACATGGACCATAGGACTTGGATATTTCAAATTTATAGCAGAAAGAGAAAGCCTGTAATACGGACCGTCCCAAGGAAAGACGGCGATGAGAATGTGTTTGGACTTTTTCTTTGCGCCCAATGAAGGCAATGATACATTCCAAAGTTTTTGCACTGGCTTCGAATTAACAGGGACACAAGTCCCCATCAAGTCGTCGCACAGAAGGAACCATTAAACTTTTAAACTCTTAAACTTTTAAACCACACTAATCAAAACAAATCGTTCAGCTTCTCATCTCTTTAAAAGTAGTTCCATCTCCACACACGCCTGCATAAATGGTCCGATTGCCTTTAAATCGTCGTCTCGCTGGGGTTCGCTGATATAGTATTCGTACGAACCGTCGCGGTAAGGTGTTCCGCCAAGTCCGGCTCCGGAGACAGCATGCAGGTAATGATAAACGCCGCTGCTATCTTTCTGTACAAATTCTTTTAGCATCCCTCCCCAGGCTCTTTTCGTTGCTGGTAAATAAGATCGGTCAAGGAAACCCAGTCGTATGCCCTTGGCCAATCCAAATACAAACATGGCTGTGGCAGAAGACTCCAAATAATTGCCCGGCTGATTGGCTTTATTGGTAACCTGCCACCAAACACCGCTTGTACGGTCCTGGTATCGTA
>JAGWTK010000308.1 GCA_028876035.1 Bacteroidota bacterium | reverse complement strand
AAAGATAAAAATGAGGATAATGACCCACCAATAGTTTAAGAGAAGCGTTGGCATAGCGTTGATATTATGGATTGAAGATAGGGGATTTTAACAGACAGCAGCTTCGTGCGAATCCGCCATTTTTACTAACTTTCTGCAAAACCTGTTTATGACCAAATCCAGGAAACTGCTGCTGGGTATACTCACCCTGCTGCCCATTGTACTGACCATCGTATTTCTTGCCAGCTTTTTCTCCTTTTTCATTGGCATGATCAGGAGCGGGGGCGACGAGCAGATGGCGCAGGAATGGATTTTAGGAAATTTCCTTTGGATCGTACTGATGTCGGTGATACTCGGCCTGCTGCACCTGGGCCTGCTAATATATTTTATCGTTCATGCCATCAACAACGGCCTGGTCAGCAGCAATGAAAGAATTGTTTGGATACTGGTGTTTATATTCGTTGGAACAATCGGGATGCCCATCTATTGGTATCTCCGGATTTGGCGGGCAGATGATACCCCCGCACGACAGCAATAGATAATTATTAAAAAGAATCAATATGCGCATTATTTGCTTGTCCTTGTTACTCGTTTTCGCCGCTGCCCTTTCCCATGCACAAAAAGCCGTTTCCCTGTTCAATGGGAAAAACCTGGAGGGATGGACCAACAATGGGACAGAAAAATGGTACGTTGACCATGGAGAGCTCGTTTGTGAAAGCGGACCCAATAAACAATATGGTTACCTGTCTACCAATAAAAACTACAAAAACTTTATCCTTACCCTAAAGTTCAAACAGGAATCGAATGGTAATAGCGGCGTGTTCTTCCGCTCTTCTATTGAGGGTGTAAAAATCTCCGGATGGCAGGTAGAAGTGGCGCCTGCCAACCTGCATACGGGTGGCATTTATGAATCGTACGGACGCGGCTGGCTGATTCAGCCCGATTCCGTGCATGAAAAATACCTGAAAGAAGGCGAATGGAATACGATGAAGATCCGCGTGGTGAACGATTCCGTGACCACCTGGCTCAATGGTCACCAAATGATTACCCTCAAAGACGAAAAAATCGGACAGGGCCAGGGTTTTATCGCCCTGCAGATCCACGACGGCGGGGGCATCAAGGTGAGATGGAAGGAGTTAAAGATTGTTGAACTACCTTGATAGTCTTTAGTCCTTAGTCCTTAGTCCTTAGTCCTTAGTCCTTAGTCGGTAGTCGGTAGTCGGTAGTCTGAAAAACTTGTGCAATGCTTCGTAGGGAGTGTTCATCGTTCTTAGTTTGATGTTCATAGTCCACTCACTTGGATGCGCGTACTCCGTAGGAGCAATAGCATTATGAACTGAAATCATCAAGTGACCACGAAAAGCCAGGAGCCTGCAGCTTGTAGCTTGGAGCTAAATTACAAATCCAGCAATCTACAAATCAATACATCAAGAAATAATTATCAGTGTTGGCTTGCCCGGTTAGCGGGTTTTCATTTGCACATTTCCACATTTTCACATTTCCACATTAACTACATTTCTCCTCCCATACCATCGCCAAATGCACCAGGGTCTCCACGCTCTTTTCCATATCCTGCACGCTTACATATTCGTGTTTGCCGTGCAGGGCCATTTCGCCGGTGAAAATATTCGGACAGGGCAAGCCCATAAAGGATAAGCGCGAACCATCGGTACCACCGCGGATACCTTCTGTTCTTACCTGAATACCGGCTCTTCGCAATGCTTCGGCAGCGTTGGCAACAACCTGCGGGTGCTGGTCGAGCACCTCTTTCATATTGCGGTATTGTTCTTTTACTTCAAATTCCGCGCGGGCGCCCGGGAATTTTTCGATGGCCCAGTCCACCCTGTCGCGCAGGAAGTTCTCGTAAGCCTCCAGTTTGGCAGTCACAAAATCCCGAATGATAAAACGCAGGGTTACTTTCTCGGGAATGCCCTCTATGTGCAGCGGATGTACAAAGCCATATCGTTCTTCGGTAGTTTCCGGCGAGAGTTCGTCTTTTGGCAACAATTCCAAAAAGTAAGCGGCCAGTTTAAGCGCGTTAACCATTTTACCTTTCGCGGCACCAGGATGCGCACTGACGCCGTAGAAATGTATCGTTACCCCATCTGCCGAAAAGTTTTCATCTTCCAGGCTGCCTCTTTCACCCCCATCCAAAGTATACGCTGCTACGGCTCCCACCCTCGCCAGGTCTACCCGATCAACACCGCGACCGATTTCCTCATCAGGTGTAAATAAAATGCGGATGCTGCCGTGCGGGATGTGCTTGCTGGACTGTATGAATTGTACAAAATCCATAATCACCGCAACACCTGCTTTGTCATCTGCACCCAGGAGTGTTGTACCGGATGCGGTGATAATGTCTTCCCCTTTTTTTGTAGCGAGGTAGGGATGGTCTTTCACCGTGATCACCTGGCCGGGGTCGTCTGGCAACACGATATCAGTGCCATCATAGTTCCGGTGAAGAATAGGTTTTACACCGGTTCCGCTGCAGTCGGGCGCCGTATCCATGTGCGCACCGTAACAAATCACCGGCACCGGTTTCGCACTGTTGGCAGGAACGGTCGCATATACATACCCGTTAGCATCCATTGCGGCGTCCCCGATCCCGAGCGCGTGGAGTTCTGCCACCAGCAGCCGGCCAAGGTCTTTTTGCTTTTCGGTAGAGGGTGTGCTGGCCGAATGCGGGTCACTTTGGGTATCAATTTGAACATACCGCATCAATCGTTCTGCTACAGTAGAGGTATAATTGCCGAACATAATCGTAATTTTAAAAATACATTCTTCAAAAGCTTAGCAAATTAATGCAAATGGAAACAGTCCGCAAGAACAAACCACTTATTGTACAAGGCTGGTTGAGAGCATTGTTGTTTACCGTTGTATGGGCCGCTGTCATCCTGCTTTCAGGTGTTGTGCTGGCATTGTTGCTGCGAAACACGGGAAAAGAAGCGTTGGTGGGACCGTTGTTGGTGTATTCCTCGCTCGCCTTGTCCGCCGCGGTATCGATTGGATTGGTGTGGTTCTTTACGGTTGTCATTGACAAACGCCCCTTCGCGTCTGTTGGATTCAATGGCCTTCACAATACCAGGCAGGGCCTGGTGGGATTTGCCCTGGCCTTATTGCTTTTGTGTTGTGGTGTGCTGGTACTGCAGGCAACAAAAAATATTGAATGGACGGATGCCGGATTGAATGCCACGGATCTGTTCACCGGCATGGTAACAATGGCAATCGTTGCGTTCTATGAGGAGCTGGTATTCCGCGGCTACCTGCTGGGTAATTTAATGGAATCCATGAACAAATGGGCCGCGCTCTCCATCAGTGCCCTACTGTTTATGATAGCTCACCTGTCCAACCCCAACCTCTCCCTGCCCGGCGCCATTAATGTGTTCCTGGCAGGGTTGCTGCTCGGCATCAACTATATTCAAACGCGCAACCTTTGGTTTGGGATCGCGTTTCATTTTGCCTGGAATTTCATACAGGGCCCTGTGATGGGATTTGATGTAAGCGGACTCCCCCTGAAAAGCCTGCTGCAGCATGACATGCACGGCAGTGAATGGCTCACGGGCGGCGCCTTTGGATTCGAAGGATCAATCGTTGCTACGATACTGCTGCTTGCTTCGGCGATTACGCTGGGATGGATATATGAGCGGAAGTATCGGCCGGAAGCTTTAGTCAGTAGTCCATAATCATTAGTCCATAGTCGGTAGTCGGTAGTCCATAGTCCTCAGTCGTTAGTCTGAAAGTCAAGTGCAATTCTTCGTAGCAAGCGTTCATGGTTCTTTGTTCAAAGTTCATAGTCAGATCGCCAAACCTTGTCGTCATTCCAGCGTCCTGATGCATCGGCAGGAATCTCAACCGAACCAGCTCTGTATTCATAGTTTTTGGTTCTTGGTCGAATTGCCCAATGTTGAGACAACGTATCCGTGAGGTTTTACGCGAGCTGTCTCTGTACCTGGTACTTTGTACCCATTTCCACATCTGCACATTGGATATTTGCACATCAAACAAGTACATAAAAAAAAGAGCCTCATCAATAGTTGACAAGGCTCTCCAAAAAAAGATGATTTACCTATGGCATAATGATCAGCGGCTTGCTGCCGGAAATCTCTACCAGTTCGAGATCAAAGATCAGGTCTTCGCCCGCGAGCGGATGGTTCGCATCGAGGGATACGCTGTCGTCGGCAACACCCGTTACAATCACTGGTATCACTTGTCCGTCGGGACTGGTCATATTCAATTGCATGCCCACTTCAGGAACCAGGTCGGGGGGAAAATTGGAGCGGGGGAAATCAACGAGCATATTTTCATTCACCGGGCCGTATGCATCGTCAACCGGTATTTGAATGGTTTTCTTTTCGCCCACCTGCATGCCGGTAACGCCATCATCAAACCCTTTAATAACCTGTCCGCTGCCCACTTTAAATTCGAGCGGATCGCGTCCCTCACTGCTGTCGAAAGTTGTTCCGTCCGTCAGTCGTCCGTGGTAATGTACTTTTACGGTATCGCCGCTTTTTACTGTCTGCATAATAATTTGTTTTTGTATTGTTTCTTTCGCCACCAGGCATCACTGGTCTTACCCTATCAGCAGAACAGTGGGTCAACTACGGAGCGATTGAAGCCCGAAAGTACGGCTTTGTTGGTGGATACAACGAAAATTATACTGCGGCGCTGGCGCAGCCTGCACTCCCTGGCTGGCAACAAAAAAGCAGGCATCATAAGTTGATGCCTGCCTGGAATTTTGTCCTTCGGTTATCGCTGGATCAGTATTTTAGAACTGAATGTTCCTTCGCTGGCAATCACCTGCACAAGGTAAAGACCAGTAGGAATCCGGCCCAGATTTATTACCAGTTGCCGGACATCACCGCCTGAGTTTACACTTTGCGTCGCAATCAGCCGGCCATTTTGATCATACGTTTTGATAACCGCATTAGTAAGCTTGTTCAGCCTCAATACAAAGTTTCCGTTACTTGGGTTCGGATATACCGAAATGCCAGGAGCGTTTATCATGATGGATTCATCCATTGTACGTGCAGAGGCATTACTGCAGCTGCCTGGCTTCGCGCCAAACAACACCGCCAGCGTGGCCTGTGCCTCGCTCAGACAGGATTCTGTGTTACCATATCTGCCAGGCCAGCAAACCAATACTTTGTTGAGTTTTTGTCCGCAACGCACGTCTTTGACAACAATGGTTTTTGTGCCAGTTGCAGAACAGCCAAGCGAATCTGTTATGGTTACTGAATAGGTATACACACCGGCGTCCGGCGGGCCGACTTGTATCGTGCGGGT
>JAGWTK010000012.1 GCA_028876035.1 Bacteroidota bacterium | reverse complement strand
TTTCCATCGGACTATTACCTTAATTCCCTGAGCAATATTCGCAGCGGTATGAACGCTGATTCGCTGCATCGCAAGAACGCTGCATCCTGGGCAAGGGCAGATGTTCTTTTTACCGCTGCTTACCTGAACATGGCGCATGATCTGAGCCTGGGAAGACTGAACCGGGATAGTGTCACGCTTCGCAGTGATTCCATGCAAACGGATACTTTTTTTATTAAGCGATTCAGCGAAGCTTATACTACCAGGAATATCCGTGCTTCTCTCGAGGCGCTTGAACCCAAACTTCGCGGCTACCAGGAGCTAAAGGCAGCGATCCCTTCTTTTCTTGACTCTGCTGATTTCCGGGAAACGACGTATGTGATGTATCCGAACAAGGACTCCGCTGCACTGATGAAACAGGTAGCCAAAAGGCTTGATGAGCTTGGGTTTGCGGTTGCCGCCGAAGATACCACCGCGTTGAGGACCGCCATCCGCAAATACCAGAAACAACACAGTATCCCGGTAACGGGCAAAATAGGGGAGAAGACGGTAGGCAGCCTGAACACGACCGACTGGCAACGATTCAAAAGAATTGCGGTTAATATAGACCGTTATAAACTGCTCACGGATACGCTGCCAAAGCAGTACATCTGGGTAAACCTGCCGGGCTTTTATCTGCAGCTCTGGGATGATGATACTCTTGCCCTGCAGTCGAAAGTGGTGGTGGGCAAACCACAAACGCGCACCCCGCTGCTTACGAGCAAGGTAACAGATATGGTTACCTACCCGCAGTGGACGATTCCCACCAGCATCATCGTGAAAGAAGTATTGCCCGGTTTGCAACGCGATACGAACTACCTGCGCCGCAAAGGATACAGCCTGATCGACGATAAGGGGGATGAGGTATACCCTTCAACGGTTAAATGGAGCCGGTACAGCAAGGGGATTCCTTATAAAGTAGTGCAGGGTAGCGGTGACGACAATGCCCTGGGCGTACTGAAATTCAATTTCAGCAACAAGTACAGCGTGTACATGCACGATACCAACCAGCGCTATTTCTTTTCCAGGGCGTTCCGTGCTTTGAGCCATGGTTGTGTTCGTGTGCAGCAATGGCAGAAACTCGCGCATTTTATCATCAGCAACGATAGTCTCAACGCCGCACCGCGCACCAATACATTTAAGACAGATTCACTTACCGCATGGCTTACACGAAAGGAAAAGCATGTAATCCCCGTCCGTACGCGGATTCCTGTTTACCTGCGTTATTTTGGTTGCGTAGGAGAAGAGGGTAAAATGATATTTTTTGAAGATATTTATAACGAGGACAGGATGCTGAGCGAAAGATATTTTGCCAATAAACCGGTAAACTGATGCTCAAATACGGTTGCTGCCTGCTGCTTTTCTTTTTGTCGATGACACTGGCTGCCCAGGAACGACCCAAAGGCATAGTGGTAGCCCATGATCAGCCAAGGATACAATACGGCACCGCCAGTTATTACTCCAACAAATTCCAGGGAAGGCCGACCGCCAGCGGTGTGCCTTATGATAAAACAAAGTTTACCTGCGCGCACAACGGACTTCCGTTAAATACCTGGGTAAAAGTGACCAACCTTCGCAATGGCCGGTCCGTCGTAGTGAAAGTGACCGACCGGCTGCACCACCGCAACAAACGACTGGTGGATCTTTCCGGTGCGGCAGCTGCAAAACTTGGCTACCTCAAACGCGGACTGACCCGGGTGAGGCTGGAAGTATTGGATCATGCCCCTGAAGACTGATGTATGATGCTTTTGGAAGTAGCTGGTTTGGCTTTGTACGGGTTGTCAATCTGAAGTTTAAATAGTTGTCCACCAATAAATTGAGTTAATGAACACTCGTTAACAAATATTTCTCGCTTTCGATCCGGGACACTATTTTTGTTTCCGTTATTCAAAACTGTCTATTATGAAGAAATTGCTGCTGTTATGCCTGGCTGCGCAGGGTCTGGTTCAGTTGTGCATGGCCCAGGATAACGACTATATCAAACGTCCAGCCCTTGGTGTACATTTCTTTTTCGACGACTTCAACGGTGGTGGCTATGTAAAAAAGTTCGGATTGAACCGTGCTATCCGCGACAAGCAGATTGGCAAATTCAGTTCGATGTCGCCCGGATTGGCCATCAACTATCTCAAAGGCATCAGCCCGCACCTTGATTTGTCTGCCGGACTTGCAGGTTCTTTTGTAGATTATCCCATTACCGGTAAGTCGGCTTTCGGCAATGATAACCTCCTGCTGGAAGGAGATGTTTCTGTGAGTGCAAAGATGCTGACCGACAAATATTGGGTTACACCTTACCTGAGCGCCGGCCTCGGTGCCTCCAAATACAAAGGCTATTATGGAGCGATCGTGCCATTGGGCGTTGGCCTGCAGGTTAACTTCTACGATGAAGCCTACCTGTTCATCAACAGCCAATACCGGTTTGGCCTGACCGAAAATACCTCCAACCATCTTTACTACAGCATTGGTGTTGCCGGTAATATCGGCGCGAAAAAAGAGCCTAAGCCGCTGGCCGTAGCGCCTCCGCCCATTCCGGTGGCTGAGCCGCCCAAAGACCGGGACAATGATGGCGTAGTTGACAGTCTCGACGCTTGTCCGGATACGCCCGGCATGGCCAAATTCAATGGTTGTCCGGATACGGATAACGACGGCATTCCTGATAAAGATGATAAATGTCCGTCTATTGCTGGTCTTGCCCGTTACCAGGGTTGCCCCGTACCCGATCGTGATAAAGACGGCATCAATGATGAAGAGGATAAATGTCCGGACCAGCCAGGCGTAGCCCGTTACCAGGGTTGCCCGGTTCCGGATCGCGATAAAGACGGCGTAAACGACGAAGAGGATAAATGCCCCGACCTGGCAGGAGACCCGGCGAATGGCGGCTGCCCTGTTATCAAAGAAGAAGTGGTCAGGAAAATTGAATATGCTGCTAAAAATATCTTCTTTGCTTCCGGTAAGTACACCCTGCTGGCCAAATCCAACAAAGGCCTCAATGAAGTGGTGAAAATCCTCAATGAGAACAAGGATTTGAAACTTGACATTGATGGGTATACTGACAACACAGGCAAAGCAGAGAAGAACCAGGTGCTGAGCCAGAATCGTGCAGATGCGGTGATGAAATATTTTGTAAGCAAAGGAGTTGATGCAAGTCGTTTGCAATCGACCGGACATGGAGTGGATAGCCCGATTGCCGATAACAAAACAGCTGCAGGCCGTGCGAAAAACCGCCGCGTGGAACTGCACTTAAAATATTATTAATCGCTTTTGTAGTCGAATAAAAAGCAGTCCGCCCGGACTGCTTTTTTTATGCAACAGGCATCAGCTTCCCGGCCAGCCGCGTATTGGATGTAAATTACCTGGTCTTGCAATATTTTGCCGATCTTCGGTCACCAAAAAATACCTGTATGAAGCATGGCCTGCTCCTGGTTTGTTTGTTTCCCGCCGCGTTATGGGCCCAGCGTTTTACCGCCGGCGATTTGCGCCAGCTTAAAACAATGTCGGCAGGCCGTTTTCAAACAATGGCGAATGATAAGGCTGGTCGCTCAGCCTGCCCTTCGAAATTGCAGATGAATCCCATCTGGCCCAAAAGAAAGGATGGTGTATGGACATTTGTACAAAGAACCGACAGCGGAAGAACGCCACAATACCAGGTTTGGCATTTTTACCAGCAGGACGATACGACGATGGTGGTGCAGTTCCTGGATTTTAAAGACAGTTCCAGGGCAGTTGAACTGGCGGCAGACTTGAATAAACAATCAAACCTGGCATTTTTCCAGTTAGCGCCCCTTCGCGGATGCGAAATTTATCTTGCAAAAAATAAAAGCGGCTATACGGGAACAAGCTCCGGGCAGGAGTGTTTTGTGAGGGAGTCTGGCGCCGAATACCTGTCACTGTCATTATCTTTAACCGGTGCCGGGATAAGCTGGACCCAAAACGCTTTTGACAAAGATGGACAATTAGTCCTCTATCCCGGAAACGGCACCTGGCATTACCGCAAACAAAAAACGCATTGAAAATAACGGCATGAAGCAACTAATTCCCGGACTCATCCTGCTTGGAACTATCTTTCCTTATAACGGCCATGCACAAGCGCCAAAAGAGTATACCTCTTCAGACATCTTACTGGGCCTGAAAAAACTAAATACCCTGAGCACCGTGCTGTATGTAGGTGCCCACCCCGATGATGAAAACACCCGGTTGCTGGCCTGGCTGTCAAAAGAACGGCTATGCCGGACGGCTTATTTATCGCTCACCCGGGGCGATGGCGGACAAAACCTCATCGGGAATGAGCAGGGGATCAATCTCGGGTTGATTCGAACCCAGGAATTGCTGGCTGCCAGGCGGGTGGATGGTGCGGAGCAATTTTTCTCCACCGCTTTTGATTTTGGCTTCTCGAAAACTTCGGATGAGACGTTTAAGATTTGGGGTAAAGAAAAGATACTGGCTGACGTAGTTTGGGTGATCCGGAAATTCCAGCCCGATGTGATCATCACCCGTTTCCCTGAAGATGCACGCGCCGGGCATGGTCATCACCAGGCTTCGGCTATCCTTGCCCGTGAGGCCTTTGCAGCGGCTGCCGATCCGAACCGGTTCCCGGAACAGTTTGCAAAAGGGGTGAAAGTATGGCAGGCAAAGCGCATCATGTGGAATACCTTCAATTTTGGCGGTAACAATACCACTTCTGAAAACCAGTTAAAGATTGATGTAGGCACCTACAATGCGCTGCTGGGGAAAAGCTATGGGGAAATTGCCGCCGAAAGCCGCAGTCAGCACAAGAGCCAGGGCTTTGGGGTACCGCGCAGCCGCGGTCAGGCTTTTGAATACTTTACACCGGTCGCCGGAGATGCAGCGATGAAAGATATCCTGGACGGGGTTGACCAGTCCTGGGCAAGAACGGGAAATGCCGGGGTGACGGCGCAGGTAGATCAAATCATCCGGGACTTCGATATGCAACATCCGGATAAATCCGTTGCTGCATTAAGCAGTTTGAAGAACTGGCTAACCGCACATATCAATAATTCTTACCTGGTACTAAAAAAGATCGACGAAGTATCTGAGCTCATTCGCGCATGCTCCGGCTTATTTGCAGAAGCTGTCGCTACAAAACAGATGGCGGTGAGCGGCGATTCACTCATAGTAAACTTTAACCTGATCAACCGCAGTCATCTTTCCTTTAAAAAAGTATCTGTATTGTATGATGATACCAGTTTTGTATTAGCAGATTCGTTGCCGTACAACCAGGTAAAATCAATGCAGCTAAAACGCATCGTGCATGTATCGCCCATGGAAGACCAGCCCTACTGGTTGCGCGAACAAATGGGCGATGGCAGTTTCACGGTGAAGAACCAGCTGCAAATCGGGCTTCCGCAAAATGACAACAACCGTGTGCGTATGGCTGTATGGTACGATACCACGGCCATCGCCTTCACCGTACCGCTTCAATACAAATACACAGACCCCGTGAAGGGCGAGATCTACCAGCCGGTGATTGTTGTTCCGCCGGTATTGGTGAAAGTAGCGCCCAGCGTGGTGCTTACCAATACAATTCCAAAAGTTAGTACGCAGGTTTCCGTGGATTTCGAAACAGAGACTGCACGCAGTACAGGGAAAGCATCGATTGTTTTTAGCAGCGGTGTAAAGAAAGAGATTACCATTGCACCCCGCCTGAATGAAACACAAAGCCTGCTGCTCCCGCTCGATTCGATCCTGAAATCGCGCAGGGACACTAGTTTGACCGCCACCGTGATCCTCGGCAACAAAGCGGCAGACAGTAGTTTTGGCAATTATTTAAGACTGATCAACTACGACCATATCCCGACAGTGCACTACCTTTTTCAATCAAAGGCAAAGATTGTCAATGATGAAATCCGGGTAGAAGGAAAGCGGGTAGGATACATAAAGGGAGCGGGTGATAACGTACCCGATGCACTGCTGGCAATGGGATACGAAGTGGTGCCCCTGGATGAAAATGATATTACGCCCCAGCACCTGAAGGGACTGGATGCCATTATTACCGGGGTACGTGCTTACAATACGAACGAATACCTCTCGGCCAAATATGATGTACTGATGAAATACGTGGAAGAGGGCGGGAACCTGATTGTCCAGTACAATACATCGAGCCAGATTGGTCCGGTAAGGGCAAAGATGTCGCCCTACCCCTTCGATATTTCGCGCAACCGGATCACCGATGAGAAGGCAACGGTAAACATCCTGCAGCCGGCAAACCCGGTATTGAATTATCCGAATAAGATCACGCAAAAAGATTTTGAAGGATGGGTGCAGGAGCGCAGCATCTACCATGCATCGAATTGGGATAGTCATTTTGAAACGGTGTTGTCGATGCACGATCCGGGCGAAAAAGACGATGAGGGCAGCCTGATCATCGCGCATTATGGCAAAGGAAGTTTTGTATATACAGGACTGGTCTTTTTCCGCGAGTTACCAGCGGGTGTGCCGGGCGCCTACCGTTTAATGGCCAACCTGATCGCCCTGCAACACAAAAAAGGATTTTAATGGCCAACTCTTCACAAAGCCGGCGGGAAATTGGTTTTATCCTCGCCATAGTGATTGGATTGTTACTCGGTATATTTATCAAGCGGGTGAAGATAGGACTGCTGATCGGACTGGCACTGGGTTTACTCGCGGCCGGAATGATAAGTGGTAAAAGAAAATAAAGAACAAGCCCGAACTTTCACCAGGCTTTATTCGATTGCACCATCTATAAACCAACTATGGACCAACAGACGCCGGAAAAATCGCCCTGGCTGCCTTCCTGGAAAGCATGGTACGTGGTAGTGCTGCTGGCGCTGGCAGTGGAAATCCTGTTGTTTGGCCTGTTGACCAATTATTTTTCATGAGCTGGATCGACTGGATAGTACTCATCGTCACACTCGCCGGCATCATCGCCTGGGGCTTGCATAAAAGCCGTACCACCAAAAACCTGGATGGTTATTTTCTGGATAACCGCAGCATGCGCTGGTGGCTGGTACTGCTGAGCATTATGGGTACGCAGGCAAGTGCGGTTACTTTTCTTTCGGCACCCGGCCAGGCCTATGCCGATGGAATGCGTTTCGTGCAAAACTATTTTGGTTTGCCGATCGCGATGGTTGTGTTGTGCATTGCTTTCCTGCCGGTATTTCATTCACTAAAAATCTATACGGCCTACGAATTCCTCGAAAAACGGTTCGACCTCAAAACACGTACGCTTACCAGCTTGCTTTTCCTGTTGCAAAGAGGTGTATCTACCGGTATCAGTATTTATGCACCGGCGATCATCCTGTCGTCCCTGCTCGGATGGAATATCTACCTCACCAATATTGTCATGGGTGGATTGCTAATCATTTATACCGTGAGCGGCGGTGCGAAGGCCGTGGCCTATACCCAGCAACTGCAAATGGTGATCATATTTGCCGGTATGTTTATGGCCGGCTACATGGTGGTGCATTTATTACCGGAGGGGATTGGCTTTGCCGATGCGTTAAAGACAAGCGGTAAACTGGGAAAGCTGAATGTAATCACTTCTGGTGTAAACGAACATGGTTTCAACTGGAACGATCGCTATAATATCTGGAGTGGAATCGTGGGTGGATTTTTTCTGCAGCTCTCTTATTTTGGTACCGATCAGAGCCAGGTAGGTCGCTATCTCACCGCGAAGAACCTTACCGAGAGCCGTATTGGCCTGCTCATGAACGGATTGGTGAAAGTGCCGATGCAGTTTGGCATACTGTTATTGGGCGTACTGGTTTTTGCGTTCTACCAGTTCAAACCCGCTCCGCTTTTCTTCAATGAGGTACAGGTAAAGAAAATCGAACAGTCGGCCTACAAAGATTCGCTGCACTTGCTGCAGTTGCGGTACGACCTTGTCAACAACGAAAGAGCAGAGGCGGTGGGTGAATGGCTGGCCGATGAAAAAGCAGGCCGGAGCAGTGAAGCCAGCGCTGCCAAAATGAAATTGCTGGTAAAACAGGGCGATAGTATTCGTACCGAATTTAAAAGTTTGATCAAAACCAGCGGGGTAGGGGGCGATGCCAGTGATACCAACTATATCTTCCTTCGCTTTGTGATCAATTACCTGCCCAAAGGACTTATCGGGCTATTGATTGCCGTCATATTTCTTGCCGCCTGGGGCAGTATCGCCGCTGCCTTGAATTCGCTGGCTTCCTGTACGGTGGTTGATATCCATAAAAAATTTATTCGTAAGGATTGTACGGAGCTGGCAGACTATACGACTTCGCGCTGGTATTCCCTGGCCTGGGGTGTGTTTTCGATCGTCATCGCGATGTTTGCGACCAATATGGGTAGTCTCATTGAAGCAGTGAATGTATTGGGCTCATTGTTTTACGGTGTGATATTGGGGGTGTTCCTGGTGGCCTTTTTCCTGCGGCGCGTTCAGGGCCATGCGGTGTTTGTGAGTGCGGTAGTGAATGAGCTTGCGATTATCCTCCTGTTCTGGAAATCTGATATCGGTTTTCTCTGGTTGAATGCGATTGGTGCATTGGGGGTAGTGTTGCTTGCGGCGGTCCTTCAACCTTTTATGCAAAAAAAGCGGCCGTTCGAAGGAACAGCCGCCTGATATCATGATTTGATGGGGATCTTTATTTAAGCGTTGCCAGCAATTTTTCATTCAGCGCTACGTAATCATCATTTTTCGCTTCTTTTGCCGCTGCGATTGATGCCATGGCAGTTGCTTTCGCTTCTTCTTTCTTACCCAGCTTTGCAAGACAGGTCGCTTTTTGATAGATAACCCAGAACGCTTTGGGGTTTTGTTCTACGGCTTTATTGTACCATGCCAGTGCCTGGTTCAGATCTTTGCCATTGTCCATGTAGTACTGGGCAGCTGCCGCATACGGACGGCTGTCATTTTCCATCATGTTCTTTATCTGCGACATTACCTTGGTATCAACATCAGTCGTAATGGGCAGGCTGAGGGAAGTATTTTCCCAGGCCAGGTTCAGTTCGCAGCTGTTGGGCTTTACGTTTTGAAACTGCATAGTGAACGTTTCTACCGGGGTGGCCAGCATCTGTGGTTTCAGTGTTACACGTACTACATCTTCCGATTGTTTGTAGGCATCGGGAGAAGTTACATCCAGTTGTTTGCTGATGATAGCAATCCAGCTGTCTTTACCGGGAATCGTAAGAAAACCATATTTACCTGCTTTGATGGCCGTGCCGCCAATGGTCACATCGTCACCAAACGTGAGGGTGGTGGCGCCATTCGCACCAGTGCGCCAGATAACGCCGTACGGACGAACATCGCCAAAAATTTTGCGGCCTTTCATGCCAGGTCGCGAATAGGAGAGTTCAATAAAGGAAAGTCCGAAGTCCTGTCGAATTGTTTGACCAGGACTTGGCGCAGGCGTTCTTAAATTTTGTGCAGAAGACGTTAATGCGAGCAAGCCCGCGAAGAGGGCGATCAGCGTTGATTTCATACTTGTTTTTTTTGGCAGCACAAAAATAAGGGAGTTTCAAGTCGCTTACTACTAAAACACCACGGTGAGTGTGACGCGTGTTTTTTTGCCTTTGAGGAGTTTCCAGGCAGGCCCGTTTTTCACCAGCCTTATCGCTTCCTGGTCGAGCTGATCATCGAGAGAATCTTCCACTAAAAATCCACCAATATTTTTTTCGCGCACGGTAAATGAAATGACTACAGTGCCATGAATATCGGCAAGATCAGCGGGTACTTTCTTGTTTTTTTCGAGGTAGTCCATGTACGCTTCCCATCCAATCAGCGGCTCTGCATCCAATGAAGCGGGTTGCACTTTTGCTTTCTTGCGGGGCGCGCCATCTGTTTTGGTGACCACTTCATCCAGTTGTTCTTTGGTAAGTCGCCGCTGCAGCACTACCTGTTGCAGGCTGGCGCTGTCTTCCAGCTGGATGTATTTGGTTTCGAACCTGGGTGAAACGATGGCAATACCTGAAAGACTATCCTTTCCCCAAAGAGAAAGATAGCCCCGCTGGTCAGTTTGTGTGGCCAGCTTTAATTCCGGGATCTGGATCGCAGCATTGGCAATGGGGCGGAGCTGCGGATCGGTAACCCTGATGGTAAAATTGTTGCTGCGTTTTGCGTTTACGTTGAAGCCCTGGCTTCTCACTTCATTTTGTGTATTGGCATAGCCCCTGTTATTGTCAATAACGGTCACTTTTGCTGAGGCAGGAGCGGAAGCCACCGGCGCTTCCCTGGCTTTGTCATCGCTGTTGGATGCAATCACTTCAGCAGCGGCGATGGTATCTGTTTTTGCTTGTTCTTCTGCAGCAGCTGCTTTTTCATTGTTATAGTAATACGCTTTCTTTTTTGATGCCTCCAGCAATGCTATGATATTGCCGGAATCGGCTGTGGTCGTTGTTTTGGCAATCGCGGTACTATCTGCGGGGGCAACAGGTGCAGGCACAGGTAATGTTTTTTTATCGGTGCTTACTACAAGGTCGGACGCCTTTTGTTTCTCTGTATTGGCATAGTACAACCAGCCCGCGCCCACGAGAAGAATGACAGCAGCGGCAGCTTTCCAGCCAAATGGAATCACCCTTGCTTTTTGCCGATCGTTCACTCTTTGCTGCAATCGCTGTTGCAGGGTTTCGTTATCGGCCTGCATATGGCCATGCGTTCTTTCATATCCCTCTATCGCATCGGCCAGGAAAGGATCGTCAAGCGCTGCTTTTTCCATCGCATGCTGATCGGCGGCAGACAGCAGGCCCTTCCAATATTTTTCGATATCAGCGGCGGTATATACGATATGTTTGTCTGTTCCTGCCATCCTGGGCGTTCTGTATTTGTGTATGATTTTCCTAAACCTTCTCCATGCAAATCTTCAGGTTCCTTCTTCCGTTTTGAATCAGGCTGCGCACTTTTTTCCAGTCCAGTCCGGTTGCACTTACAATATCATTGTAGCATTGCTGATGAAGGTAGAAGCGCTCGACTACTTGTTTCTGCTCTGCCGATAATGTTTGCAAACAACGCTCCAGCTTCTGAAAACTGGCTTCTTTTTCCAGTTCACCGTTCAGATGCCATTCTTCCCCGCTTTGCATAAGTTCCGGGCTGATATCTACGGTGCGGGTATGTTTCCGGCTCCGCAATTGCATCAGGCAATGGTTTTTGGCCAGGGTATACAGCCATCCTTTAAAATTATCCACCTGGTGTTTTTTTAGCTTGTCGCCCAGCACTTCAAATACCTGCATTACAGCATCCCTGGCGGCTTCCGGGTCTTCAAGGTATTTCAGGCAAACACCATATACCAGCTCCATATAACGCTGGTAGAGAAGGGCGAGTACCTGCAGATCACCCGATGCCTGGTATTGTGCTACCAGGGTGCCATCAGGCGCGTCGGTTGGTATCGTCTTTAAGAAAGCCAGGTGCTTCGCTTTAACAGGTTGTAAACAGTCCTGCCGGAAAAATAATCGAAAAAATCAGGATCACCTTGTGCAATTTCAAAAAACAGCGCATCCATAGTTTGGCTGGCCGCCATTCATCTCTTTAACCTTATAAAATTATTGTATGCGGTATATTTTTTTAGCAGGACTTATCATACTGGGTAGCCTGCTTGCTTTTAAACCTTTAACGCCGTTCACCGTGCACGGTAAAGTTACAGACGCATCAGGGACGCCCATTCCAAATGTTACTGTTATGGAGAAAAACCGTACAACGGGTACTACTACAGACGCCAATGGCGAATTTACACTGACAGTAAGCAGCGAAAACGCAAAACTCGTGTTTACCTCAGTAGGGTTCGACCGGCAGGAAATAGCAGTGAAGGGCAAAACCGGGATTACGATAAAGATGAAGGCCAGTGAACACCATCTCGACGAAGTAGTGGTCACGGGTTATGCAACAGTGCGCAAACGCGATCTCACCGGTGCAGTCTCCAGTATCAGAAGCGAAGACTTTTCGGGAATTCCAGCGCCATCCTATTATAATCAGCAATCGGCAGGCCGTCAGACGGCAAAACTGCGCATGCTGGCGGACAAAGAAAAGGAAAGGAAATTATCTTATGGCTACAATTATGCTGATTCATCAGCCGCATTCAATACAGAAGACTATGATGCCATTGTAGAAAATCGTTTTCTCGATGTAAAGCAAAATGCCTTGTCTACTTTTTCGATAGATGTAGATGCGGCCTCGTACAGTAATCTACGCCGTTACCTGCAGATGGGACAAATTCCACCGGCAGGTGCAGTGCGCATTGAAGAAATGATCAACTACTTCCATTATGAATACCCGCAGCCAAAGGGTGAAGATCCATTTTCAATTAATACAGAAATGGCACCCTGTCCCTGGAATAGCAACCACCAGCTGGTGCTGATTGGTTTACAGGGTAAAAAAATTCCGGTCGAAAATCTGCCTTCCTCTAACCTGGTTTTCCTGATCGATGTTTCAGGCTCAATGATGGATGAAAACAAACTCCCGCTGGTAAAAGCTTCCATGAAATTGCTGGTGGATCAGTTGCGTGAACAAGACAAAGTTTCCATCGTGGTGTATGCAGGCAATGCCGGACTGGTACTGTCACCCACAAGCGGTAGCAATAAAACAAAAATCAAGGAAGCCATCGATGCCCTTGAAGCGGGTGGTTCCACTGCCGGGGGTGCTGGTATCCAGCTGGCGTACAAAACGGCGAAACAAAATCTGGTAAGGAATGGCAATAACCGTGTTATCCTTTGTACAGACGGTGATTTCAATGTGGGCGCGAGCAGCGATGATGCTTTGGTGCAAATGATCGAAGAAGAAAGAAAAAGCGGTGTATTCCTGACGGTACTTGGGTATGGCATGGGTAATTATAAAGACAATAAAATGGAGAAGCTGGCCGACAAAGGCAATGGTAACCATGCCTATATCGATGGCATAGCGGAAGCCAGGAAAGTGCTGGTGAATGAATTTGGTGGCACTTTGTTTACCATTGCTAAAGACGTAAAACTCCAGGTAGAATTTAATCCTGCCAAAGTACAAGCCTACCGCTTAATTGGTTATGAGAATCGCTTGCTCAACAAAGAAGATTTCAACAACGATAAAAAAGATGCCGGTGAAATGGGCAGTGGCCATACCGTTACCGCACTGTACGAAGTGATTCCCGCCGGTGCCAAAAACGAGTTTGCAGAAAAGGTCGATGCCCTGAAATACCAGCAGGCGCCGGAATTTAAACCCGTGAACAGCAGCAACGAAGTGCTTACGGTGAAGTTTCGTTACAAACAGCCGGACGGAGAAACCAGCAAGTTGATTGAGCACGCTGTTACCGAAAATTTCGTGAGTGCCGAAAACGCATCCGCCAATTTTCGCTTTGCTGCGGCGGTGGCAGAATTTGGTATGCTGCTCCGCAATTCCGAATTCAAGCAGGAGGGAAGCTACAATAAAGTATGGCAGCTCGCCAAATCAGCCCTTGGCAACGATGAGGAAGGCTATCGCAGTGAATTCCTGAAGCTGGTAAAGAATGCATCTTCTATCGCAAAAGCACAAACGAAGAAACGCGTTGCGGAAGAAGAAGAGGACGATGAGGAAGCCGTGAGTATTCAAAGAAAATAGCCGTTCCATTAAACCTGGGGAGTAAGGAAAGGGGGCGGAAAGAGGGAGGAGGTAGGAGCTGAGAGGTAAGAGGTCTCTTAGTCGAAGTGCCAGACATCCGGTTGAACGCCCCTTACCTCTTACCTCATACCTTAATTCAAAATCAAACACCATGCCCCCCATCTATCAAATAAAAATCGCTGAACCCTGTCACGAAGACTGGAACAAGATGACCCCTGCTGAACAAGGAAGATTTTGCAGTGCTTGTCAGAAGCAGGTAGTTGATTTCAGTACGATGACAGATACTGAAGTCATTCATCATCTTCAACACGCTACCGCCTCCATTTGTGCGCGTGCCGGCAATGATCAGTTGAACCGTGACATACAACCAGTATCTGCTCAAAAATCTGCGGTAACCAAATATTGGTTTGCCCTGCTGGCAGGAATAAGTCTATTTCTCAGCAAAGCAGACGCACAATCGAAAAAGCCAAAGCATCCGAAACGCACGCCACTGATCCAACCCGATCAACGCAAGCGACTGCCAGGCGAAGTTATAATGGGTACGATAGCGACGGTGCGGCCGGTGGGGGATGAATGGACATTAACCGGAACAGTTGTCGATGAAAAAGCACAGCCAGTCCCATTCGCTTCGATCCGTTTAGGCAGCGGCGGGATAGGAATGTCAGCCGATTCAGCAGGCCGTTTCGAAATTGAGATGAAGTCCCGTCCCGATAGTATGAAGGTGAGTATTTCTTCAGCAGGCTTTGAACAACGTAATTTGGTCGTATATCCGGAGCAGAATTTAGTTGTTGATATGGGCTCCGTTCAATTGAAATTACCAGTGCTCCAAAACGTAACTGTTTCCGCCAATGTATTGGACAAGGCATTAACTGGCCGGCTTGGCGGCGTTATGATTGGAGTTCGCGTTACTCCCTATGAAAAAGTGGCTTCCGGGTTTAAAGACCTGATTGGGGTGAGCGAAATAAAAGTACTCCCGAATCCTGTAGCGATGAATGCATCTTTCATTGTTCGGCTGGCACCAAAAAAACTGGGAGCATATACGATCCAGGTAGCGGACATAAACGGAAGAATTGTTGCAGGTAAAAAAGTAAATATAACCACGCAGGGACAACTTGAACCATTTGAAGCCGGTCAGTTTGAAAGTGGCGGCGTCTACGTTGTTTCATTGATATCGCATGCAGATGGCACGGTATACTCGAATCGGTTGGTAGTGCAATGAACGCAGTTATAAGTACCAAGTGGTAAGTGTGCCTTATTTGATGCCAAAACATTCGGTCGATCAACTTAAAACGTATCACTTAAAACTAATTACTTGCCCTAAAAAATCAAACATCATGAAGCCTGTTTACCAAATCAGGATTGCAGAACCCTGTCACGAAGACTGGGAGAAAATGAGTCCGACTGCGCAAGGAAAATTTTGCAATGCCTGTCAGAAGCAGGTCATCGACTTTACTACTTTGTCCGACCGCGAATTAATCAGGCATATCGAATCGAAGAAGGGTGCCACTTGCGGACGGTTCCTTGGCTCGCAGTTAGAACGGCCCCTGGTCAATCCGGCGGAACCAAGCAGGAGTTGGTGGACCACCTGCCTAGGACTTACGACTTCTTTTCTTTTTTTAATTTCAAAAAGTGATGCACAGGCTGTTAAGGGCAAAGTGCTCAGTTCACATTTCTTTGTACCTGATACAATGCAGCCGGTTCCTGCGATGGGAAAAATATCTGCAGAAGCAGCGCGCAACCTCTGGGAAAAAATTCATGTGGGTGGCATAGTTGAGGATGATAAAGGTAATCCCATTCCCGGCGCAAGTGTAATATGGAAGGGTACAAAGATTGGTACGAGCACCATCAGCGATGGACATTTCTCTATTGCTATTCAGGGACAGAGTTTGCAAATACTGTCCATTTCCTCCATCGGATTTGAAACAAGGGAAATTGTATTGGACACGCTTGCCCGTGATTTTAAAGCAATGCCGTTGCATATTAAACTAAATCCTGCTGTGATGGGATTTATGGGTGAGGTGGTTGTTACCAAAAAGCGAAAACGAAAACTCGCTGACTGGTTTCGCAAAGATCCCGTGAAGGACAGCGTAAAGAAATGCGACAAGCAGGTAGTGCCTTCTTTGGTTATTTATCCGAATCCGGTTGCAGCCGGTGCAAGCCTGCAACTTGCTGCTGAGCACCTGCCTGCCGGCCGCTACATCATCTCCCTGCTGGATATTTCCGGGAATTTAATAGATACTAAAATTGCGGTTATTGATAGTGGTAAAATGACCCTATCATATACCGTCAAGCCCGGGTTAAGGCCTGGCTTATACGTCATAAGGTTGAATGGGAATGGGAAAGTCCTGAGTGAGAAGTTGATGGTACAGTGAGAGAGAGTCGTAAGTTGTAAGTAATAAATGGTAAGTAAGCCTTCATTCGAAACCGCGAGCAACAGACTGCTGTCTTCTTACCGCTAGCCCTTGACCCGGTAAATTGTAATAGACATCCATCCGAAGTCACAAGCATCCGGTTGAACAACTTAGAACATAAAACTTACAACTTATTACTTGTTCTTATCCCCAAATGCAGGATGGTACGCATGCAGCGTCTTTCGCAGGAACTCCCGATCAAGATGCGTGTAGATCTCGGTGGTGGTAATGCTTTCATGTCCCAGCATTTCCTGGACCGCGCGTAGATCGGCGCCCCCTTCTACAAGATGCGTCGCAAAGGAATGACGCAAAGTGTGCGGCGAAATATTTTTGCGGATGCCCGCAGCGGCGGCGAGTTCTTTCAGCATCAGAAAGATCATGACCCGGCTCAGTCGACTGCCGCGGCGATTCAGGAAGAGAATGTCTTCATTACCTTTTTGAATGGTTATATGCGACCGGATGTTTTTGCGGTAAATACCGATATGCTTGATTGCCCGCCTGCCAATGGGCACCAGTCTTTCCTTATCGCCCTTGCCAATCACTTTAATAAATCCTGTATCGAGGTATAGGTTGGATATGCAGAGGTTCACCAGCTCACTCACCCGCAATCCGCAACTGTACATGGTTTCTATGATGGCCCGGTTGCGTTGTCCCTCCGGTTTGCTATGGTCGATCGCTTCGATGATCAATTCAATTTCTTCGAAGCTCAGCGTATCCGGCAAAGCGCGCTTGAGTTTGGGCGCTTCCAGCAGCAGTGTTGGATCGGTTTTGCTGATGTTTTCCAGCAAACAATATTTGTAAAATGCTTTGATACCAGAAATAATTCTCGCCTGCGATGTTGCCGATATGCCCAACTCGTGTACAAACCTGACAAAGCCCTGGAGCTGTTTTAATTCCAGTTCTTCAGGTCGCAGCAACTGCTTCGACGATTGCAGGTAGTTGGTGAGTTTCTCCACATCGCGCAGGTAGGCCTCTACCGTGTTATCCGATAAAGATTTCTCCAGTTGTAAAAATGCCTTGAATCCTTTTTTATATGGTTCCCACATGGGTATTCGAACAAAGATTTATAAACAGGTTGAACAGGATACTGTATTTTCGGCCCTCAAATTTATACCCCAGGCCCGTATGCAGTTGATCAATCTCCGATCGTTCCGGCAAAAAGTGCGGCACAACCGCAGAAGATTTCGTTGGTTTCTTACAAAGATGGAAAAAAATCCACCGAAAAATTTTAAAGCCATCACCGTAGAAGCCGATCGCCGTGCCTGGGCGGAGACGGATTGTTTGTCCTGTGCCAATTGCTGCAAAACCATGTCGCCCACTTATACCAACCAGGATGTTAAGCGGATTGCCGCTCACCTCGGCATGAAGTCAATGGAATTTCGCGATAAATACCTGTTCCGGGAAAAGAAAAAAGACGGCGACTGGATGAACCGGCAACAGCCCTGCCAGTTCCTGAATCTCGCCGATAACAAATGCAGCATCTACGAAGTGCGGCCGGCAGATTGCGCAGGGTTTCCGCACCACGACAAGAAAAAGCCACTCGACTATATCCACGTGTATAAACAGAATGTGGAGTTTTGTCCGGCCACCTACAAATGGGTCGAAAAGATGATGGAACTTGTTAACCCGGCCAACAGCCAGGCCTGATCAGAGGTAGATGTCCTCGATAAGGAAACAGCTGGTGGTTTCGCCCGAGACCTGGATAGCCAGTACATCGTATTGCACCCGTTTCCAGCCGGGGAATTTGTATTGATAGGCTTCCCCCGCACGAAGCAGATGGGTAATCTTGGTATAGCCAATGCCGGCTTCGGGCTGACCAAATTTATCGTTGCTGCGGGTTTTCACTTCTACAAAATGCAGCACGCCGTTCTTCGACGCAACAATATCCAGTTCGTAATGCGTGTATCGCCAGTTCCGATGCAATATGTTGTATCCGTTGGACTGCAGCCAGCTCACCGCGAGGTCTTCACCGCGTTTCCCAAGATCACCGTTATTGGACATGTCTTTGCTTTTTTTTTGCTATTTTGACGCCTCAGCAATTATCATATGGAATCACAGGGACGCATCGTTAAGATCAAAGGAAAGGTACAGCACTATCAATGGGGCGGTTCGGGATATATCCCGGCACTTTTGGGGATTAACAACGAAAATCTGAGGCCTTTTGCCGAGTATTGGCTGGGCGCGCATGTGAATGCACCGGCGGTAACGGAAGATCAAATTGCCCTGGACCAACTATTGGCGGATGCACCTGTTCACCTGGGACCTGGTGTAGAAAAGCAGTTTGGACGTTTGCCCTACCTGCTCAAGATTCTTGATGTGAAAGACATGCTGTCGATACAGGTTCATCCCAGCAAGGCGGCGGCAGTGGAAGCGTTCGCGAAAGAAAATGCCAGCGGTAAATCGTTGAACGCACCCGACCGGAACTATAAAGACGATAACCACAAACCCGAACTGATGATGGCGCTGGGCGATTTCTGGCTCCTGCACGGATTTCGTGCACCAGCACTGCTCATGGAAACATTGAAAGCAGAACCGGCCCTTGCTTTTCTCGCGCCCCTGTTTGAAAAACAAGGGTACAAAGGTTTATATGAATATGTGATGACGATGCCCCAACAGGAGGTGAACCGCATCCTGCAGCCGTTATTGGATCGCATTCTGCCTGCTTACCACCAGGGACAGCTGGATAAGTCAACGCCTGCGTTTTGGGCAGCACGCGCGGCGATTACCTACAATAGCGGGGTGGATATCGACCGGGGCATTTTTTCTATTTACCTTTTCAATATCGTACAGCTGAAAAGAGGAGAGGCGGTATTCCAGGGTGCCGGCATTTTGCACGCCTACCTGGAAGGACAGAATGTGGAGATCATGGCCAATAGCGACAATGTATTAAGGGGTGGGTTGACACCCAAACACATCGACGTGGAGGAGCTGATGAAGCATGTGCTGTTCGAGCCGGTAATTCCGGATATCATCCGAGGACGTGCGGAAAATATACATGAAAAAGTTTATCCTACACCCGCGCCCGACTTCGAATTGCGCGCGATTCACCTGGCAGCAGGCGACGATTACCAGGTTCAAACGCATACGGCAGATATATTCATCGTGCTGGATGGAAGGCTGAAGGTAGCGCAACAGTCTACCCAACTGGAGCTTTCAAAAGGCGAATCCTTCCTGGCTACCAGCGGAGCTGCCTTTTGGCTCAGCACGGCGGAAGGCGCAGAAGTATATAGGGCTACTGTTCCGGTGTGAATCTTTGTTTGCCCAACTTTTTATTTTCGCCTACATTTGTTTAAAGCGTAGATTTTAAAAGATATGAATTCAAACCGTTCCTTGTTGCTCACATTGGCAGCGCTGATTGTAATAGCCGCCCTGTACCGGCTCATTCCTGGTCGTCCGCTGGGATTTGCGCCCCAACTTGCCATGGCAATTTTTGGTGGTGCCGTTATCAAAGAAAAAAAATGGGCCTTTGCTTTGCCGATCTTTTCGATGTTTTTGTCGGATTGTTTGTTCCAGGCCTTGCATTCGGCCGGGTTGACGGAGATATACGGTTTTTATGATGGCCAGTTATTAAACTATGGTCTCTTTGCGCTGATGGTTTTAATTGGGTTTGCAATCCGCGGACGGTTGAACGTATGGAGCATTGGTATGGCCGCACTGGCTGCACCTACGGCATTCTTCCTGCTTTCGAACTTTGCCACCTGGAGTGGTATGGCAGGTGGACTTCGCGGATTGGATCGCCCGTTGACTTTTAATGGATTTTTGATGGCATTGAACGACGGACTTCCCTTTTATCAGGGTTCGCTGGCTGCGACCGTTGTTTTCAGCGTACTGTTGTTTGGTGCTTACTTTTTATTGAACAGGAAACCTGCAGGCGTAGCAATGACTGCCTGATATTTTGGATAATTTATTGCGAACACATTTTCCCTATGTGTTGCAAAAAGCCACCTCGCGAACCCCGGGTGGCTTTTTAATTATCAGGCCTGGCCCGATTCAAATACTTCGTCGATGATCAGCGGTCCATTATCGGCCGCCGTTGTTGCCAGTATATCGCAACGGTTGTTAAATGCATTGCTGGCATGTCCTTTCACCCATTGAAACCGCAGGCGGTGTTTTTTGCTGAGCTCGTAAAAGCGCATCCAGAGATCACGGTTCTTCTTGCCGCCTTTGAAATTCGTAGCTATCCAATTCTTCAGCCAGCCTTCCTCAACCGCTTTCACTACATATTGGCTGTCGCTGTAGATCGTAATGGTAAGTCCTTCCCGGTTCAGCGCTTCCAATGCAGCAATCACTGCCATCAGTTCCATCCGGTTATTGGTCGTTTTTCGATAACCCTGCGACAATTCTTTTTCCGTGGCACCCCATTTCAGGATCGCCCCATATCCTCCTGGTCCTGGATTTCCGCGCGAAGCGCCGTCGGTGTAGATGATGAGTTCGTTGCTCATGGAGGGTATCTGGTATTTGGTATTTGGTATATGGTATCTGGTACCGAGTACTTAGTACCAAGACTTCTTACATTTTAAATGAAATTCGCCCGCCAAAGGCTAACAGCCAATAGCCAATGCCTAATGCCTAATCCCCAACGCCCGGCACTTCAATCTCTCCCTGCAGATACATCACCGCTGTACCGGTCATGCGTACCCGATCGCCGCTGAGTTCACAATCGAGGTAGCCGCGTCGGGCCGATAGTTGAATCGCCTGCAATTTATTCTTGCCGAGCACACCTGCCCAATAACTGGTCGTGATGGTATGGGCGGAACCCGTCACAGGGTCTTCATCGATCCCGCTTTGTGGATAGAAACAACGAGACACAAAATCAGATTCCCTTCCTTTGGCAGTAACAATCACACCACGAGCCTCCACTTTTGCGAGTGTTTTGAAATCAGGATTCAATTGTTCAACTTCCTCTTGCGATGCTGCAACCACCATGTAATCAAACGACGTGCTGAACACGGATGCATTCTTTTCCATGGCCAATCCTTCCAACAAGCCGGCAGGGACTTCCTTCACGGGTATCGGTGGATTCGCAGGAAAGTCGAGCGTGATGCGTTGGTCCGCGCCGCGTGTCACTAACAGCGGACCGCTTTTTGACAGGAAAGTGATCTGGTTTTTTCTATAGCCAAGTTTTGTGAAGAATACATGTGCACTCGCAAGCGTGGCGTGCCCACACAAAGCCACTTCCACACCTGGTGTGAACCAGCGGATGCGGTAATCATCGCCTTCGGGAACAATGAAGGCGGTCTCGCTCAGGTTGTTCTCCGCCGCAATCTTTTGCATGAGTTCGTCGCTGAGCCATTCGGTAAGCGGACAAACAGCTGCTGGGTTGCCGCCGAACAAATGTCCCGTAAATGCATCTGCCTGGTAGATGGGTATTTTCATATGTCTATTTTGAATAGTTGAATTGACCAACAATGGTTGCTTCCGGATGCAATGCTAGGCAATCGATCGGAATGAAAAATTGTTTGGCCACAAAATCTTCCGGCGCATGAAAGTAGCGGGCTGCTTTTTTAGCCTGGGCCGCCGTGAACTGTTTGCGGCACAGGCGAATCCGGCCGGCGCTGGCATAGCTGAGTGCATTGGCGATCATTTCTGAACAATAGAGTTTATCGGGGTTGTCCGGGTCGAAGCGGCCATCAAAGCCAATATGCACGGCGTAAATGCTGTCGCAATACCGCAGCAGCCTGTTTTTTTCGGTTGTGCGCAACCGGTAGCGAACGATTCCAAAACCGAAACAGGCGGTGCTGGACGCAAATTTTTCCAGCGGCTCCAGTCGCACCGCCGTATCGCTGGCGGGTTCCTCAAGTTCTGGTGGGGTGATATGGTATACAAACACCTTCCCGTTTTTTACAATTGCAATACCAGCATGTGAGTAGGTTTTATCATGGTCAGACAGCGCCCTGATTTGGTAACTGGTAAAATCCCTGCCGCTTCTCAGTAGGATGTCGCCGTCCTGAACTTGTGATGCGGCGGCTTGCAGTAGTTGCGCATCGGTATCCGGACTGCTTTTCCCATCGGGGTTTGTTCCGCAGCTGGCGAAGAGGCTGACCAATATACAAGTGACCAATAGTAAGGAGCTGTGCACGCTGCAAAAATAAAGAGAACAAGCACGATTACTTACTCGTAAACGAAACCGCATCAATACCCACCATGCCAGCATTGGGCCCATCGGGGCCGCCATTCGGTACGAAATAACGGAAAGCAATGCGTCCGCTGGCCGTGCCGTTGATGCCCGACAAGGTGAGTTTGAATTGCGTCCATTGAGAGGGGTAGCCGCCATCGGCGAGACTGGGATTGATGTCGAGGAGCAGTGTATTAAAATCACCGGTGGTCGTCCATGAATTACCGGTATAAGTGCCTTCATTAGCCAGGTTGAGGCGCACCTGCAGCCGGTCGATATTGTTCTTGAGGAAATAAGAGCCTGAATCAATGGCACTGCGCGTGTAGAAGATCAGTTGGTCGCCGTTTTTCATTTTGGTAACCGGACTTATCAGCCAAACGCTCATATTGGAAACATTGGTGCCGGCATAGAAATCACAACTGATAAAATCGTTGGGTGATTTGGAAGCAGTGTAGGCCGGGAAGCCAATCACTGAATTGTATACAAAGGCCGCTTTGTTCGCAGATTCATAACGTCCACGCCTCCACGCTTCCGGCCCAACCTGGTCACTGTTGTTGCTGATGACCCAGCCGCGGGTACCAAGGCCGCTCACATCGTCGAATTCTTCGGTCCAGGAACTGCTGGCTGGTGCATTATTGCTGGTTGCTGCTGTTGTGCTGTCCTTTTCGCAGGAAAGACACAGTACGATTATAAACATCAGCACAATCACAACGGTTATCCGGTTATAACTCATACGGAACTTTTTTAGGATTGAACAATGGGTACGCTAGCGGGCGCTCACAAAAGCAACGCTATCTATCGCGATGGCCGTTCCCAGACCGTTCGAACCACCTCCTTCCAGGAAATACCGAAATGCAAATCGTCCTTTTACCACGCCGTTGATGCCGCTGATAGTTGCTTCGAATCTTGTCCATTGCGCGGGGTATGCAGTGGGTTCATACAGCGCCGCGGCGGAATGATAAAATTTATAGGAAGGGTTGATGTCGAGAATGGCATTCGTGAATACGCCAGGATCAGCGCCGGTGCCCGTGTTCAGACTTTCCCCGCTGCTGCTCACCCGCAACTGCAGCCGGTTGGCAAAATCGGTAGAGTCTCCGGTAACCGGTAATATCAGTCCACGCGTATAAAAAATAATCCTGTCTTTGTTCTTCATCAGGGTGACGGGCGACACCACCCAGGTGCTGATGACACCGGCCTGTGCGGAAGTGCTGGTATAATCGGCGCCAATAAAACCAGGATAGCTGCCTTTGGAGGAATAGGGCGCAAAGGGTATGATGGCGGGAAAGCCAGTTAGGTTTGGATTATTGAATAAACCCTGTGTCCAGAAACCGGTTCCTTTTGGTTCGGAATTGTTGATATAACGCCATCCGCGATCATACGCAGCAGCAATCGTGTCAAATTCTTCTGTAAACGATACGTCTGGTGGAGGAGGGGCAATGGCAAGATAAGCATCGTCTTTGCAGGATACCAGCGCGATGACCACTCCCATCATCCATACACGAAATCTCTTAGGTGTCATCGTCATTTTCCTGAGCGCAATTAGTTATGGTGAAAATACGCAATTACAGGAAGAGTACAAAGTGCCAAGTACAAAGTACCAAGTATAAAGTACAAAGACTATTTACCAGTAACC
>JAGWTK010000307.1 GCA_028876035.1 Bacteroidota bacterium | reverse complement strand
TGGCAGAATTGCTTTCTTAAAGGAGGCAAGTTCACCTGCAATTAGTTCACGCTTAATCTCCATGCCTGCGAGCAGGAAGAAAAATGACATCAGAAAGTCATTGATCCAATGAAGCGGAGTACCGGGTAATCTGGAAAACCCGCCCATGAGCTCACGATTCCAAAAATGCTGGTAAGTAGTACCCGATGACAGGTTTGATAAGCCCAAAGAAACGATGGTACAAATGATAAGCAAAACACCTACCGCACGACTATCATTAAAGAAATATCGGATCGGACTCATTATCCTGTAGTGAAAGGGCGTCCGTGAAACTGCCGACATAAATTAATAATTTTTACTATTTGACTTTTTTCTATCGCTCCACACGAAAATATGAAATTTGATCCTAAAAAATCACACATTAGGGCATAACACCGCAAAACTTTTCAGATATATTTTTTTGTAATATAACGTAGGCCCAAATAAAAACCCCGCCATTTGCGGGGCTCTATAGAAAAGCAATCTTTGAGGCCAATTAAGCTGCGTGCTGGGCAATCCCAATGCTGGGTTCAAATTTGGCAGCCTTCGTTTTTCGAACACGTTCGCGGAGCCACATGAAAACCACCAGGGAGCCAATCCAACCAAATGAAACAGCAAATATTTTAATGAGCTCTATTGAAGCGGCATTTATCGAGAGAAACTGGAGTGAACTAGACACGTCTATTGATTTATTTAGTACAAAACTCCAGTAAAAACGACAGAAAAACAACTTCAGTGTTATATAAATGTACTGATTTACAGCACTTAAACAAATTAAAAATTATTTAATTTGTCTTTTTGGGTGATAACGATTCATTTTTTCGGTTAGGCGGCCGAAAAAAGCGGATTTATTGATGAGGCGTCAAAAAAAATGGGGAGCATGCGCGGAGAAAATTGAAAAAAAAAGGGACACTGAAAATTAAAAAAGTTATCCACATAAAAAAGGGGGCCGCCCAAATAGGCAGCCCCGGAGGTTATTCTTCATTTTCCTCTAATCTACATAACCATGAACGCCCATTTCTGGGATATCAAGGCCAGCGGTTTCATCCGCTTCAGCGACGCGGATCGGAGTTATTTTATTCGATAATTTGAAAAAGCCGTACATCACCGGAAATACAAACACAAAACAAGTAATTACACCGATGAGTTCAGCAACGAACTGTTTGCCATCGCCATAGAACAGCCCTTTTACGGTGCCTGCAACACCATTCCAGCCATCGCCATAAGAACCATCAGCGAACATTCCGAGTGCAAGGCAGCCCCATGCCCCATTCGCACCGTGTACTGCAAAGGCACCTACAGGGTCATCGATTTTGAGTTTGCTATCGAGCAAATTATACACTACAATCACCAGGACACCGGCGACTGCACCAATGATAACTGCCGAGAACGAATTTACAAATGCGCAGGGTGCGGTTATCGCAACCAATCCGGCCAACAGGCCATTACAGAGCATACCGGGATCTGGTTTTTGTCCTTTCGCATACATGAACAATAAAGCAGACAACGTACCACCTGTACCGGCCATCATCGTGTTAACTGCAACGATGCTGATTCGATAATCGCCTCCGGCCAGGGTTGAACCGGGGTTAAACCCGAACCATCCGAAGGCAAGAATGAATGTACCGAGGATAGCCATGGGAATATTGTGACCAGGAATAACGTTAACAGAGCCGTCTTTACCATATTTACCAACGCGTGGCCCGATCACGATAGCGCCGGCAAGGGCAGCAACGCCTCCTACCATGTGCACCACCGATGAACCTGCAAAGTCAACATGCCCGTGTCCCAGGCCGAAGTTGGCACCGAGGGCAGAAAGCCAGCCTCCGCCCCAAACCCAGTTGCCATAAAGCGGATACACAAACATGGAAATGAACAGACCAAAAATCAGGAAAGATTTAAATGACCATCTTTCCGCCATGGAACCGGTAGGAATGGTGGCGGTAGTATCCATGAACACCATCTGGAAGAGGAACAATGTAAATACGCCCACGTCGTACACTTTGCTGTTCAGGAAAAATCCAACTGAACCTGCAATGCCGAAGTCGTGTCCGAACATATGTATTACATATTCATGCGGAATTACACCAGGCGCTCCACCAAGGGTAGCCGCATTGAGTGCGCCGCCAAACATAAACGCAAAACCGCAAACCCAGAATCCAAACATACCCAGCGCATATACCAGGAAGTTCATTCCCATAGTATGCGCTACGTTCTTCTTCTGGGTGAAACCAGTTTCAACCAATGCGAAACCAGCCTGCATAAACATTACGAGAAAGCCGGCCAGCAGCGTCCACATGATGTTAATGGCAATCTTGTTGTGACCGTCGGCAGCTCCAATGGTATTTACCGCTGCAACGACTTTGTTTAGCGTTGTGTCGCTGGTAGCAGCCACGGAGTCGATTCCAAGATCTTTAATGGTACCGGTTGACGCACCGGTAGGATCCTGTGCAGATGCAAGGATCGGCGATACAAATACGAGTGCCATGAACAGGCACTTAAGTACAAAACGGAGACTGCCTGATGACAGCCTTTTGTCACGGGAATAGCATTGCATGAGCAAACGATTTTGGTTAATGAATTGGGTGAAGCCAAAGGGCCGGGGGATTGCATTCATAAAGGATAATCGTAAGCGTAGTAGTAATAAGGGGATATACAGCAGGGCACAACCCCTGACCGGGATGCACCTGCTGAATCAGTTGATATGGTTAGAAACTGTATACGGCTGCCAGGATAAAGGAAGCAGTACTTTTTGAAAGCGTTCCGTCGTTTTTAGTGAAGTAGGGATCCTTGGCTGCATCAATGCGCAGTTCCGGCATAATGATCAAACCCGACATTGGTTTGATATTAAGCGTAAGCGTTGATTCGAAAATGGAAGTGCCGAAGTATCCCGTAACATTCTTCTTGTCGCTGAACGACTCAGCACGGAGGGTAAATCCGAATTTGTCAGTCGGATCAACATTGAAATAACCAGCGAGGCCAGACCAATGATCGGTCGTACCGCCGTCGGGCTTTACCCATTTGGAAGTTGCATTGATTCCAAAACTGAATTTGGGAGAAAATTTCGCGAGTCCGACGAAATCGAGCTGGTTGGACCCTGTTTTGGCCGTATCCTTACCGCCAACGTAGTTGAGGTAACCGGTAAACTTGCCATCTGAAGTACCTGTGTGAAATTGGGCAATAACGAACTTCTTGTTAAACGGGGCAGAAATATAATCGGTTGGATTGGCAACTCCCAGCATAAATCCGGTTGTGCCCGACAAGGCAACGTCCATCTTTAAGCCTGTATGGGAGAATGGTCCATAAGAAAACATATAGCTCATGCTATAATTCCTGTTCAGTTGAGGATCCAGCAATTCATAACCAACATGCGTTGCAAACTTACCCATGGTGAAAGTCACCGCGCTGGAAGGAGCATAGGTAATGTAAGCCTGTTTAACCGCCTGCGTAATGCCGGTTTCATTGTATGAAAATTCTTTTGCCCTTGAGCCAAAACCAAGATCTGCAACGGCGCTGATCTTTCCAAACGAATGCACTACTTTCAGAGAAGCCATGCCCAGCTCAAAAGAATTGTGTGAGTTGGTAAAGCTGGTAGCATTGTTAGTGGCCAGCTTGTCCTTTGCGTTGGCGAAATTGAAACGATAGTAAACATCTACAGAACCGGTAATGGTAGTGGATTTCACAGGTTCGGGGGCTTTGGTGGAGTCCTGTGCATTGGTCTGTAAGAGGCACACCAATGCCATTGCCGAAACGGAGATTTTTCTTAACATTGCAGTTGATTTTAAGGTTAATAAAAGGTATGGTTATTTGCGCTTGGTCAGAAGCTCTTATAAAACCATACCTTTTTTATTTGAATGAACCAATAGAATTAAGTTGACTGAGTGAATCAGTTCATATGGCAGCAATGTCAATCGTTGAAATCTTTGAGAGAGGGTGCACCGGTTTTTCGATGCACCCTTACTATTTTAGTCGCTGTTTTTAACCAGCAGTGTTCCCTGAACATATTTTTCGTCGTGCTGGGAAGCATCAAGCCCCATTTCTTCTTCATCGGGTGATACACGGAGGGGAAGGATAAAGTTGATGAATTTGAAGATGCCGAAAGAAACGATAAAGCTGTAACCAACTACGATTACCATTCCTATCAATTGTTTACCGAAAAGGTCGCCTCCATACAGCAGACCCTGGTGGTTAGACGTAGCGTCAAAACCTACTACACTGTTTACACTGTGGTGTGCGAAAACACCGGTGAGCAGCATGCCAGCCATACCACCAATACCATGGCAGGGAAATACATCGAGCGTATCATCGAGCGAAGACTTAGCCTTCCAATGAGCAGCCAGGTTAGAAATCAGGGCGGCAATAAATCCGATAAATGCACTGTTGGCAACGCCTACAAAACCTGAACCTGGTGTAATGGCAACGAGGCCAACTACGGCACCGATACAGAAACCAAGCACCGAAGGTTTTTTACCGCGCATTACATCAAAGAACATCCAGGTAAGACCAGCTGCCGCAGCTGCAGTATTGGTAGTGGCGAAAGCAGAAACAGCCAGGTCGTTGGCAGCCAGCGCAGAGCCTGCATTGAAGCCAAACCAGCCAAACCAAAGCAGACCGGTGCCAATGAGTACATAAGGCACGTTGGCGGGCGTCATCTCCTGCTTTTCAATGTGCGCTTTACGGCGTTTCAACACGATCGCACCAGCCAGCGCAGCGCAACCGGCGGTAATATGTACAACTGTACCTCCCGCAAAGTCAAGTACTCCCATCTTGGCGAGAAAACCATCAGGATGCCATGCCCAATGCGCCACAGGGAAATATATAAGGAAGCAGAAAAGAATGATGAACAAGACATAAGAAGTAAAGCGAACCCTTTCAGCAACCGCGCCAACTACCAGGGCCGGCGTAATGATGGCAAACATCAGCTGAAACAATGCAAACAAAGGCATGGGAATCGAAGGGCCACCGGGCCAGGGTTGAGAAGCAAAAACGCCTTTGAAGAACGCAAATGTAGTGGGGTTTCCAATAATGCCATTGACAGAAGGACCGAACGACATGCTGAAACCAACCACCAGCCAAAGGACACTTACGATGCCGGCTGCCACAAAACTTTTAATCATGGTGGAAAGCACATTCTTACGATGCACCATTCCGCCGTAGAAGAAAGCCAGCCCGGGTGTCATAATAAACACAAGCGCTGTTGCTACAAGAATCCAGGCGATGTCCGCCCCGCTGTAAACCTTGGAGCCGTCAAAAATGCTGTCTGGCTTCACAAAAATGGCCGCAATGGATACAGCTGCCAGG
>JAGWTK010000306.1 GCA_028876035.1 Bacteroidota bacterium | reverse complement strand
AACAATCAGGTCGGGCTTCTCTTTAAATGCCAGTTCTACACCTTTTTTGCCGTCGTCTGCGCTTACCGTTTTGTACCCGGCAAGGCTAAGGATTTCGACGGTGTTTTCTCGGATGTCAACGTTGTCTTCAATGACCAGGATCGTCTTCATTGCTGGATGTTTGGGTTTTGCTGGAATTGTTAGTTGGAGCGGGTTGTAGTGGAATAAACACAGATACGGTGGTTCCTTCGTTTAGTTTGCTTCTGAGGGCTACGGATCCATTGAGCAGTTCGGCGTAGCGTTGCACAATGTGCAGCCCTAAACCGGTACCCTGGATATTGGTGGCATTCGCACCACGGAAAAAGCTGGAGAACAAATGTTCCTGGTCTTCTTCACCGATGCCAATGCCTTCGTCCTGCACTTCCAGGACAAGTTTATTGTTGCTGGTATTGGTACGTACAAAAATACGATCTCCTTCGCTGGAAAACTTGATCGCATTGCTCAGGAGGTTGATGACAATATTTCTGACTAATTTTTTATCGGAGCATACAATTGCTTCGCCTTCGTACACTTTTTCAATTTGCTGCCCTTTTTTCAGGAATGGGCGCAGTTCCTCTTCAATGTCCTGGATACATTCTCCCAGGTCAAATTCGCCGGTATGACTCTCCACTTTGCCTTCGTCGAGTTTGCCCAGGGAAAGAAAATCTTCCAGTATGTCGTTCAGGTTTTTTACCGAGCTTTTAATTTTGGCAATATGCCGGTCGCGTTTTTCCTGCTCTTCGCTCTTTGTGTATTTGCCCAGGAGTGATGCAGAGGAAAGCACGGTGCTGAGGGGTGTCCTGAATTCGTGGGAGGCCATCGACACAAACCGGCTTTTGATTTCGTTGAGCTGTCTTTCTTTGTCCAGTGCTTCGCTGAGTTCCGCCTGTGATTGTTCCAGTTTTTGCAGGGCTTCCTTCAGTATCATGGTGCGCTCTTCTACTTTTGTTTCCAGTTCGGTATTGAGTTTGCGCATCTCTGTACTGATACGTTCCAGTTCAGCCTGCTGGCGTTTTACATTGGCTTCAATTTCTTTCCGCCGGGTAATGTCTACAATGAATGCAATTACGAATAATTCTTCGTCCTTGCGGTAGTGGCTAAGGCTCACTTCTACCGGAAGGGCCGATCCGTCTTTCCGACGGCCATACAGGTCGCGGTTTTGTCCCATCGACCGGTTGGAAGGATGGTGGTAAAAGCCTTCCCGTACTTCCTTGTGATGCGGTTTGAATTTGTCCGGGATGAGTACTTCTATGGGTTTGCCGGTGATTTCACCACTTTCGTAGTTGAACATGCGTTCGGCTGAAGGGTTTACCAAAAGTATACAACCCTTGCTATCGGTGAGTATAATGCCTTCCGTTGCGTTCTCGAACAGCGAAACCAGGTGTCCTGAATCGTGCCTTAGGGGCATCGTTGTAAGCATTGGTTGCAGTAAATATAGTAAGGAAATAGGAAACCACCGGACTCAGTTTATGCATCACCGTTAGTTCCTTTTGGTTCAGGCAGACTGCAGCAATTGTTGTTCAATATCGATGGCTTTTGGAAACAGCACCTGGTTCTCCAGGTAGATATGCTGCATAAGGTCATTGTCGAGTTCTTTGAGCCGCTGCAGTGCAACGTTGTGACTTGTACAGCTATTAGCAGGTGTTTGATAGTCATTGGCAGCCGCGCGTATCTCCACCACCAGGTTTGCCAGGTTTTCTTCTTCGTGACTCATCAGCTTATCCAGCGGTTTGCGCAGGGTTTTCACGAGCAACCTGGCATAGCTGTCTTTGTTTTCCCAGGCATGCACCACCTGCCGGATATAGGGAAAAACGACTTCTTCTTCGTAATGGATATGTGGCAGGATAGAAGCATGCAGTTTGTCGTACAGCCCCGTGACCTCCCTGATATATGGAAACTTTTTTTCGTGTCCGCTGGCGAATTTGCCAAGGATTTCCTGTGTATTGGGCAGGGTCCGGCGCAGGTAGCCATGGTGCACATTCACGATGTAATTGGTGAGAAAGTCCACATTCCAGGAATGATAGTCCATGGTATGTGGCAGCTGAACGACCCTGCAGGCGTCTTCCAGTTCTTTCTTGATTTGTTCGAAGGGGATACCTTTATCGGCGCAAACATCTTCCAGCGGGAATCGTCCGGCGCAGCAGTATTCGATGCCGTATTTGCGGAAAACGTCAACGGTGTGGTGATCTTCTTTTACGATGTCCGATACCACAGATTTTCTGTCAATAACGATCTTATGTAAGAGCATTGCCTGTTGTTGGATAAGGACGTTAGCGTTACTGTATTAGTTGGTAAAGCGTTGGTCAAAAAACATTGGCCACCGGTAAATCCACTTTTTCAGGTTGGGTGAGCAAACTTCCAATGGTCGTTTCGGCCAGCATGCTGTTCCATTTGTTGCGAAGCGATTCCACATGGCAATGCAGGGCACAGGGTTTTTCGGGGTTGCAGGGCTGCTGCAGTAATGCACAGGCCTCGGCATTTTCCGACTGGCCCATCATTTCCATCAATTTCATTAATGGTGTACCCAGGGTTTTGTCGGTGATCCCAAATCCGCCGCTGGGTCCTTTTGCCGAAACAAGAATACCTTCTTTGGCAAGTTTCTTCAGGATTTTACCCAGGAAATGGCGGGGTATGTCAAGCTTGGCGGCTATTTCTTCCAGGCGGATCAATGGCTTGCTGTCAGTTATCACCGCCAGGTAAAGCGTTGTGCGCAAGGCATAGCGAAAGGATTTTGAGAAAAACATACGGAAACAAATCTATCCTTTGCGCCCGCTGCCTGCACTGATCATTATCAGGAGCTAACCTGATTTTAATCAACTGGTTGTGCTTTAAGGCATTCGGGAAAAACAGGGGTATCAATGGCTGGTTTCACCTGGCGCGATAGCTGCAGGTTAAGAACGCCAAGTGCAATCAACATCACCAGGGCTGCTAAAAGCAACCAATAAGGAGCTGAGCTGAAATCAGCATAAACAAGCCCGGCAGCACCCTGCAGCATCAGGACAAGTTCATTGAGGATGATGCCGGCAGTTAAAGCGGTTATGCTTCTACGTGAGCCGCTGTGCAGCGGCAGGCCGCCCTCTGCTAATGCAGTGGTGATAATAAACAGCGATACGATTCCCAGCATCACCAGGTGCAGGTAGGCTATAACGATGGACCTGTATCCAAATACCATTTCATTCAGCGAAGGGATGGCGGAAGCCGCCTGCAGCAGTAATTTCACCGACATGGCAAAGGCCACTACCCAAAGAAGTCTGCGCACGAACGGGGGATTGTCCGGCAACGGGCTGAGCATTTTCTTTTGTAACAAAGTCCCCCATCCGGCTAGCTGCGCGATCGCGGCGAGCGGCACCAGCAGCCGAAGGAAGAGTGGCAATTGGATCCAACTGGCAGAAAGAAAATAGGTGAATGGGCAGGCGGTTAACCAAAGCAGGAACACCCGGCGATCGGTTCGCGTGGCTGCCGCTTTGCCGGGAAAGCAACTGATGGCAATACCGGTGCAGGCAAAAATGAACCAACCATTGTATTGAAAATGCAAATAGAAATACACTGCTGCCAGGTAGGCCGGCTGAGATGTTTTGCCTGAGCTCATGATAAACGCAATCGCAAATACGCCCAGGGAAGAGAGCAGGCTAAATGCCAGCGAAGCGATCAACCAGGGTTTCCCTTTAACAGGTTGGGTGGTCCGCTTCAGATCTAACCAGTATACCCAGGCGAAAATCCAGGACACCCCGATGCTGCAGGTAGAAAAAAAGATAGCCACTGGTCCATATCCCTGCACCGGAAAGCTCAGTAACATGCCCAGCGCACTCAGCTGGCTGGCGATTAATATCGGTTGGTAGCGGCGTGACTGAAAATCGTTGGTATGCTTATCCAGCACGTGGATCATCAGAATCATCAGCGCCTGGCTAATCCAGCCGGCAAAAGCAAAGTGTGAATGTCCGTGTAAAAGGTATTTCTGGTTAACCTGGGGGAGCGGGAATGCAATTTTGTAGCGAAGCAGGAGGCCGGCAAGGGCAACCAGCAGGAAATTAAAAATGCAGATTCGCAGCCAGCGCTGCAGCACACTATTCATTGTTTTTACTGCAAAGAAAGCCGGATGCGCGCGGCACTTCTATGATCCGGATCACAATCAGCAATAGACTTTCCCTTTTGTGATCACCACGGTACCCTTTTCCTGCAGGTTCCGGATACTGCGGATCACTGTTTCTACACGCAGGCCGGTCATATCTGCGATTTGCTGACGTGTGATGTTCACGCGGTTGCATTTAGAACAGATATTCTTCCTCGCTTTTTTGAAATGATCAAATAAAGTAGCGATGCGATGCTCCGGATTGGCACAGGAAAGTTCTTTCAGCAATAGGAATTTAAACCGCAGCCGCTCAGTCAATAACCTGGTAAAAGACATGTGAATACAGGGATTGTCATGCAGCAGCTGCAGAAACGTATGTTTGCTGAGACGTATGACCACCGATTCTTTGCCAGCTACGGCAGTTGCCGCATAAGGCTGACCATCAAAAAGGGGAAATTCCCCGAAGCTTTCACCGGGGCCAATGATCTCCTGCAGGAATTCACTGCCTTCATCATCCACATTTAGCCAGTGCACCGAGCCGCTTACAACCTGGTGATAAAAATGACCCTCGGTTCCCTCACGAAAGATGATTTCACCGGGCTCAAGTTTTTTATACGTAGCGCCCCAGGTAAGGAGCAGGTCGATATCAATCATCACAACGTCAACCGGTGTTTGTAATCCGGTACATACATCAAAGCTATCAGCCGGTGATGCTGGTTGGTATGACCCTGGTAAGGGAAGCGGTTGATTAAAGTCAGTACCCATCTTCTTCGTTCTTTATAATCAACTGAAATAAAATCCGGTATAGAAAAATCCGGTGCCGCCATGAACAGACTGCTGTACGGGTATGCTCTTATTTATGATCACACGCATAAAATGACGCACGGGGTCATTTTAATCTTGCATCATCAAATAAAATGTTTCAATTATGAAAAAATGGGTATACCTCGGAATGCTTTCTGCGCTGCTGGCCGCCTGCGGTGGTGCCGCTGACCAATCAACTGCAAAATCCGGATCTGAACCGGCTGCCGGTACGGCTTCATCGTCAAACAATCCTTCGTATGACCCTAACCGTGGGGAAGGAAAATTTGCTGATGTTAAGATAGCACAAACATTGGACCCTGCGATGGCGGAAGCAGGAAATAAAATATACACTGTGAAATGTGCCGCTTGCCACAAACTCACGGACGAAAAGCTGGTGGGACCGGGATGGAAGGGTGTAACGGGCAGGCATACCCCGGAATGGATC